>JADGHY010000074.1 GCA_019683625.1 Thermoflavifilum sp.
GAATAATACCGGATAGCCTAAGCTGCCCATTCGGCAGGCAGGCATTTAACCCAGACGCTTTTTGATTTCATTCAGTTTCATCAGGGCTTCTACCGGTGTGAGGCGGTTGATATCTACTTCTTGGAGTAGCTGCCGGATTTGCTGGAAGACCAGGGTTTGCTCATCGAAGATGCTAAGCTGATAATTTGCCTTCGGGGCAATAGCATGCACGGGCGAAGCTTTATCGGGATATTTGGCCTCGAGTTGTTGCAGGATTTCTTCGGCCCTTTGCACCAGTTCGGGAGGCATACCTGCCATCCTGGCAACATGGATACCGAAGCTATGCCGGCTGCCTCCTGGCGCCAGCTTGCGGAGGAAGATGATTTTATTGCCCGACTCGGCATGGGTGATATGGTAATTTTTGACCCTATCCAGCTGTTTTTCTAATTCATTAAGCTCATGATAATGGGTGGCAAATAGGGTTTTGGGGTGAAAGGGTGTGCCATGATGAAGGTATTCCACGATGCTCCAGGCGATGGAGATGCCGTCGTAGGTGCTGGTGCCCCGGCCGATTTCGTCGAGGATCACCAGGCTGCGCTGGGTGAAATTATGGATGATGCTGGCCGTTTCATTCATTTCCACCATGAAAGTAGATTCGCCTCCGCTCAGGTTATCTGATGCGCCCACCCGGGTGAAGATTTTATCGGTGAGACTGATTTTTGCGGATGCAGCGGGCACAAAACTGCCGATATGTGCCATGAGGGTAATAAGGGCGGTTTGCCGGAGCAAGGCCGATTTGCCGCTCATATTGGGCCCGGTAAGGATAATAATTTGCTGTGAGCTGCAGTCCAGGTACAGGTCATTGGGCACATAGTGCTCGCCGGGCTTCAGGCTTTGTTCGATCACCGGATGCCGGCCTTCGTGGATTTCCAGGGTTTCCCCCTCGTGGAGTTCAGGACGGCGGTAATGGAACTGTAGGGCATTTTCAGCAAAGCATCGGATACAGTCGAGCCGGGCAATCACCTGGGCGTTGAGTTGCAACGCGGGAATATAATCCTCCATTTCATGCACCAATGCCTCAAACAGTTGTTGTTCCAGGAGAAGGATGTTTTCCTCGGCCCCCAAAATTTTTTCTTCGTATTGTTTCAATTCGGGCGTCACATAGCGTTCGGCATGGGTTAAGGTTTGTTTCCTTATCCAGTCGGCAGGCACTTTGTGGCGATGGGCATGGGTGACTTCCAGATAATAACCGAACACGCTGTTAAAGCCTAATTTCAGGGAGGGTATGCCGGTTCTTTCAGCTTCTTTTTGTTGCAATTGTTGGAGATAAGTTTTGCCGCTGTGCAGAAGTTTGCGCAGCTCATCCAGCTCTGCGCTTACGCCTTCTCTGATGATGCCGCCCTTGTTGCTGGCAACGGGTGGGTTATCCACTAAGGTTTGGAAAATTTTCTGGACCAGGGTTGGGCAGGCATTGATTTGTTCGGCCTGGCGGCGGAGGTAAGGGTCGGGATAAGGATGGGAAGGATTTGCCGAAGGGGAAAACAGTTGTTGGATTTGTCCCATGAGCTGCAGGCTTTTTCCCAGTTGCCAAAGTTCCCGTGGGCTAATTTTATGGAGGGGAATACGGGCCACCAATCTTTCCACATCACCCATTTGTTTCAGCAAGGCATTCAGCTGGTGGCGGATGGATTCGTCTTTAATCAGGGTTGATACGGCATCCAGGCGTTCCTGAATAGCACGGAGGTCTTGCAGGGGAAAGAGCAGCCAGCGCTTCAGCAGACGAGCGCCCATGGGCGTAAGCGTATGATCCAGCACTTGCAACAAGCTGCGGCTCTGTTCCGATAAAGGCTCTACCAGTTCCAGGTTGCGCAGGGTGAATTTATCCATCCATAAAAAATCATTCCGATCGATGCGCTGGATGGAGCTGATGTGTTGCAGGTCGGGGTGTTCGGTGTCGCGCAAATAGTGCAGAATGGCTCCGGCAGCCACGATGGCATCTTTCAGATGATCTATCCCGAATCCCTTCAGGGAGTGGGTGTGAAAATGTTTGATGAGCAGCTCTTCGGCATAAGGATAGCTAAAGATCCATTCCTCCAATGGATAAGTGTAATAACGCTGGCCAAATTGCTGGCGGAATTGCTTTTGCAGGGGGCGGGCAAACACGATTTCGGCCGGGCGCAAGCTTTGAAGCAGCTTATCGGCATATTCCTGATCGCCTTCTGCCACCAGCATTTCACCGGTTGAAACATCCACAAAAGCCAGTCCGATTTGTTTTTCCCCAAAATGCAGGGCCGCCAGAAAATTATTGGCATTATGTTCCAGCAGCTTTTCATGCAGGGCAATGCCGGGCGTAATCAGTTCGGTTACGCCTCTTTTTACCACACCCTTGGCTTGCTTGGGATCTTCCAGCTGGTCGCATACGGCCACCCGGTAGCCGGCCTTTACGAGTTTATGCAGGTAAGTGTCGAGCGCATGGTAGGGGAAGCCCGCCAGGTCCACAGCAGCAGCGGCGCCGTTCGACCGTTTGGTGAGCACAATACCCAGCACCCGGGAAGCGATGACAGCATCTTCGTAAAACGTTTCATAAAAATCCCCCACCCGGAAAAGCAGGATGGCGTCCGGATAGCGGGCTTTGATAGCCTTATGCTGTTGCATCAGCGGGGTCAGCGTGTGCTTGCTCTGGGTCATGGCAGGACAGGCAAAGTTAACAAATGATACAAGCTGCGGGTGATGCCCTAATCTGTAGTAGCTTTGCAGCGTCATGCGAAAACTTACAATGGCCGAGTTAGGCCGCAAGACCGTTGAAGCATGTCGGGTGGCCGAGAAATTGCCGGTGGTGGTGCTTTTGGATCAGGTAAGAAGCATGCATAATGTAGGCTCAGTATTTCGTACGGCCGATGCTTTTCAGGTGCAGGCCCTTTGGCTGTGTGGATACACGCCTGTGCCGCCCCATCGGGATATTCACAAAACAGCATTGGGCGCCACGGAAACCGTAGCTTGGGAACATCATCCCGATATTTTGGAAGCCATATCCTTGCTCAAAGCTCGTGGTTATGCCGTGTGGGCAGTGGAGCAAGCCGAGGGAAGCCAATACCTGCAGGATTTCCAGCCCGATTTTTCTCATCCGCTGGCCATTGTGCTGGGCAATGAAATGCATGGCGTGCAGCAAGCCGTACTCGACAGCGTAGATGGCTGCCTGGAAATTCCTCAGTTTGGTATGAAGCATTCGTTAAATATTGCGGTAACTGCCGGCATAGTCTTATGGGATTTGTTGGTGAAATACATGCAATCGCCCGTTGGACGCCGATCTTCATTTTGTCAAAAAAAATCTGTTGACGCCTGAATGCCTATGAAAAGTTTAGTTGTCCGGTATTTATCGTTGGTGAAATTCAGCCACACCATTTTTGCCATGCCCTTTGCATTGATTGGATTTTTTCTGGCTGTACGTTGGCAGCACTACCCTTTTTCCTGGGCATTGTTCGGTAAGGTAATTTTATGTATGGTATTTGCCAGAAGTGCCGCCATGGCCTTTAATCGGATTCTTGACCTGGAATATGACCGGCTTAATCCCCGTACGGCGCAGCGGGAATTGCCCACCGGCAGGATCAGCTATCGCCAGGCCGTGATGTTTACCTTGTTAAACGTGTTGTTGTTTATTTTCACCACTTATTTCATCAACCGCATTTGTTTTTATCTTTCACCAGTGGCGCTGGCGGTGGTATTGGGTTATAGTTATACGAAGCGATTCACCGCATTTTCCCATCTGGTATTAGGCTTAGGATTATCATTGGCGCCTATCGGGGCCTATCTGGCTGTGGTCGGGCATTTCCATTGGCTGCCATTAATCTATTCCGGTGTGGTGATTTGTTGGGTAGCTGGTTTTGACATTATTTATTCCTTACAGGATGTGGGATTTGATCAGGCCTTGCATCTGTATTCTATGCCGGTATGGCTGGGCAAAGCACGAGCCCTGCAGGTATCGGCTGTCTTGCACCTGCTCAGTGCCGGGGGCGTGGTATTGGCTGGCTGGCTGGCACATTTTGGCTGGCTGTATTGGGTGGGTGTGGGTTGGTTTGCCTTTATGCTCTGGTATCAGCACCGGCTGGTGACTCCGGACGATATCAGCCGCGTGAATCTGGCATTCATGACCACCAATGGCATTGCCAGCTGCGTGTTTGCCTTGTTTGTGATTTTGGATTTATTCATCTCCTAATCAAAAAACCGGTGGGTAGAATATTAGCTATTGATTATGGGAAAAAACGAGTTGGACTGGCGGTTACAGATCCGCTCAAAATCATTGCCACGGGACTGGCCACCATTGGCGCACACGAGTTGATTCCCTGGTTGAAGGCTTATCTCGACAAGGAACGGGTGGAGCGGATCATCATCGGCATGCCCAAGGACTTGCAGGGCCGCGATACCGATGCTACAGCCCTGGTACGCGAAGCGATTCGGGTATTGCAAAAACATTTCCCCCAAATACCCATTGAGCCAATAGATGAACGCTTTACTTCGAAAATCGCCTCGCGGAGCCTGATAGAAAGTGGCCTGAAAAAGCAGGCCAGGCAAGACAAGTCGCTCATCGATCAGGTAAGCGCAACCCTGCTTTTGCAGGGATATCTTCAATCGGTTTCGTAAATTTGGGCAACATTGCATTAAAAAAATAATTCACACATGGTATTACCCATTGTTGCCTATGGGCATCCGGTATTGCGAAAAAAATGTGAAGAAATCACGCCCGACTATCCGGGCCTAGCTGCATTGATTGAAAACATGTGGGAAACACTTTACGCTTCAAATGGCGTGGGGCTTGCTGCTCCGCAGGTAAACGTGCCCATCCGGCTTTTCCTGGTGGATAGCAAACAGGTTACCGATCATTTCGACGAGGAAGACCGTCTGCAATTCGGCGATGAACAAGGAATTAAACAAGTGTTTATCAACGCCCGCATCCTGGAAGTGAATGGGCAGGAATGGCCTTACAATGAAGGCTGCCTGAGCATTCCCAAGATCAGGGAGGATATCCTGCGCCCGCAAACCCTTAAGATCCGTTATGTTGATGAACATTTCCAGCCTCATGAAGAAACCTATGGCGGCGTAACGGCAAGAATTATTTTCCATGAATATGACCATATTGAAGGGAAATTATTCATCGATTATCTGAAGCCTTTGAAGAAAAAATTGTTGCGAAAAAAACTGGAAGATATTGCAAAAGGGAAGGTGGAAGTAAATTACAAAATGCTTTTTGCCAAAGTTTAATCCATATCTTTACCTGTATTTTAAAATTCCAACAGGTTGTCTGCCACATCATACAGTGAAGAGACCTTGATTATGCTTCTTCGCAAGAAGAATGAAGAAGCATTTCGCTACCTGTATGATCATTATGCAGCTGCGCTGTATGGCGTGGTATTGAAGGTGGTGAATGAACAGGAAATGGCAAATGATCTGCTGCAGGAAGTATTTGTGAAGATCTGGAACCGGATAGACAGCTATGATCCTCAGAAAGGAAGATTGTTTACCTGGATGTTGCATATTGCCCGAAACACGGCCATCGATATGCTTCGCTCGAAAAGTTATCAGCAGCAGGAAAAAAACCAATCCTTGGAAAGCAACGTACATATTAGCAATTCCATGGAGATGAGTACTTCGATGATGGTAGAACAAATGGGGTTGAAAAATGTGTTGAACCGGCTCAGTGATGAGCAGCGCATATTGATTGAAAAGGCTTATTTCAAGGGATATACCCAGGAGGAAATCGCAAAAGAATTGGCTATGCCATTGGGTACGGTAAAAACCAGAATTAGAAATGCCTTGTTGACCTTGCGGGAAATTTTACAGGAACGAAAAACAGGTTAATGCATTTAAGCAAGCATGTGGTGAAAAATTAAATGTAACCGGATTTTGGATATTCAGGAATACATATCATCGGGCGTCATTGAATTGTATGTGCTGGGTATGCTCAGCGAAGAAGAGGCTGCTGAGCTGAGGGCGTATGCAAGGCAGTATCCGGAGGTGAAAGAGGCCATTGAAGCCTATGAGCGTACGCTCGAACAGTATGCCGAGCTGCATGCCGTGGAACCGCCTGCAGAACTTCGCCAGCAAATCTGGCATCGGCTTTCCTCTGCCGCCAGGCCAACCCCTTCCACTGCATCGGCAGGGCGGGTGTTGCGTCATCCCGTATTGCCATATCTGATGGCAGCCTGTGTGCTTTTGCTCATCGGGAGCCTGGTATTGAATATTCTTTTTTATACCCGATACCAACATGTGCAACAGCAAGTGGCAAGTTTGCAAACCCAACAAGCCGGTTTACAACAACAACTTCATGAATATGCCACGGCTTTGCAGGTATTGCAAACGCCAGATTATACACCTGTTTTGCTGAAAGGCATTCCGCAGCATCCCGACCTGATGGCTACGGTATATTGGAATAAATCCAGCGGGGAAGTGTATTTGTTGCCCAATCTCATGCCATCACCGCCGGCAGGCAAGCAATATCAGCTTTGGGCCATCGTCGATGGCAAACCCGTATCAGCGGGCGTTTATCCCGTGACCTCACCCGCTATTCCTGTACAGAAGATGGCCGTCATCAAAGAGCCCGTGCAAGCATTCGCCATCACATTGGAAAAAGAAGGGGGCAGTCCAACCCCCACGCTCTCGGCTATGTATGTGATGGGGAAGGTAAATGGATAATCATCCTGCTATCCTGCAGAGGGAACATCATTTTTATTGTTTCCATCTTGCTGGAAAATATTTCTGATGGCACCCAGAGAGCCTAGTACGCCTGACGCCTCGTAGGGGATATAAATCACCTTATTATCCTTACCGGAAACCATTTCGCGGAGGGTTTCAATATATTTTACAGCAATAAGGTAGGCCGCCGGATCACCTTTGCTTTCCTTGATGGTGTCGGTGATGAGTTGAATAGATTTCGCCTCTGCTTCTGCCACTTTCAGCCGAGCCTCTGCTTCCCCTTCGGCGCGCAAAATGGCAGCT
Organism: Thermoflavifilum sp.; assembly: GCA_019683625.1. Taxonomy (GTDB): domain Bacteria; phylum Bacteroidota; class Bacteroidia; order Chitinophagales; family Chitinophagaceae; genus Thermoflavifilum. Next base: position 6,970 of record JADGHY010000074.1, read on the forward strand.
TGTTTATCCCCTTCTGCTTTTGCAATCTCAGCTTCTTTTTGCCCCTCTGCCACCAGCACAGCCGATGTTTTTTGGCCCTCGGCTTCCAGGATGGCTGCCCTGCGGTCTCGTTCGGCTCGCATCTGCTTTTCCATAGCGCCCCTGATATCTGCGGGAGGAGAAATTTCCTGAAGCTCCACCCGGTTGATTTTTACCCCCCATTTGTCTGTGGCTTCATCCAGGACGGTTTTTAATTTGGTGTTGATGGTTTCCCGAGAAACAAGTGTTTGATCCAGATCCAGCTCGCCAATTACACTTCTCAGGGTGGTAAGGGTAAGTTTTTCAATGGCATCAGGGAGATTGGCAATTTCATACACGGCTTTCACGGGATCTGTGATTTGAAAATAGAGCAAGGCGTCAATGGTAATGGTTACGTTATCCTTGGTAATTACATTTTGCCGGGGAAAATCATATACTGTTTCTCGCAAGTCAATTCTCTCCACTTCTGTATTTCGGATGGTTTTTTTACCTGAAACATCGGTATACACATAGCGCCAGACAATGCGCCTCGGCTTGTCAAAAAATGGCCATACAATGTTTACACCGCTTTGGAGCGTGCGGTGATATTTGCCCAGCCGTTCAATGACAAGGGTTTCGGCCTGCCTGACGATGCGAAATCCGCGGATGACCATGATAATGACCATCACTGCCAGATATATGAGTATGATAAGTCCGATAAGGCCACCCACACTTGTGGTATCCGTTTGATCATCGATTAACGGGAGATAAGATAGCACGGAGTATGCCATAAAACGGGAGTTTTACAGGGGTTGAACAATTAATTTATTTCCAGAAATGTTTAACACCTTCACTTTTGAGCCTGCCGGAATCTTTTGTGCATTGTGGCTCATTGCACCCCACTCTTCACCCCGAACCTTCACCCGGCCGGTATGAGCATCCGGGTCAATGTCTTCAATTACGCGGCATACCATACCGATAAGGGCATAAACATTTGTCTCAACCAATCCTCCTTTAGGTGCCATGTGCCTGAGAAAGAACGGACGGATGGTAACAAAAGCGATGACGGTGAATATGATGAAAGATAGCAACTGAAGCTCTACGCCGATCCCCAGTAAACTGATAAGGCTGGTGAGCAATGCAGCAAAACCAAAACATAGCAGCACAAAACCGGAAAATAACAATTCGAGCAGCATAAGTACAATTGCTCCTATCAACCAATAAAACCAGAAATAAGCAAGAAAGCCCATACGAAATATTTTGCTTGGGTGACGGATGAGGAATCTGATGGGTAAATGATGGTCAGGAATATGATTTAGGTGAACAGGTGAGCGGTTTTAAACAGGATAGATGCGTTTTGCCTTTCGTTCCAGTCAAGATAAGCTGATAGACTCACTCAGGCAAAAATATTGGAGAAATATATGGCAAAGAAAAACAAAAAGTCAAGTCTTTTCATGGTTTTCCTTTCGCCGTTTTGAAAACCAATTTGCAGGAATCAGCTACATGAAAAAAGATGTATGGGCTGATATGACAAGCTAATGTCAGGCAAACAGATGAATAAAACTTAGCGGAAAGGGAGGGATTCGAACCCTCGGTTCCGGTTTGGCCGGAACACACGCTCTCCAGGCGTGCCAGTTAAACCACTCCTGCACCTTTCCAACGGCGAGCAAAGATAGCAAAATTCATTTGCAAGAAATTGAGGTTCGATAGCAAACCGAATGCATGATAATGGATTGCTTTTTAAATAAAATCAATGATATCTCTTAAAAGATGGATTTTTTTCTATTTTTATGCTTTTGAAT
>JADGHY010000075.1 GCA_019683625.1 Thermoflavifilum sp.
AACCAGATCATACCAGAATAGAATATGGATTTGAACAGAAAAATGTATTTTTCTTCATCATCATCCACTGGCAATTATGGAAGACAGATCATCTGCCCGAAAACCCGCAAGTACCGGAATCAAGTCCTGGGCAAAGGACGACAGGCCCCGAGAAAAGCTTATGATGAAGGGGCCAGCGGCATTAAGCGATGCGGAACTGCTGGCCATCCTCATCCAACATGGGCACAAGGAAAAAACGGCCATTGACCTGGCCAAAGAAGTGCTGGAACAGTCGGGACGCGACTGGAACCAGCTGGGACGCCGCACAATTGCAGAGCTCACCCAGATTAAAGGAATTGGGGAAGCCAAGGCCATTGCTATTGCTGCAGCACTGGAAATTGGCCGACGCCGCCAGTCAGCCCGGCTGCATCAACGCCCGGTTATCCGATGTGGACAAGATGCTGCTAGCATTTTACAACCCTTGCTGGCCGACGAAAGAGCTGAAGTATTTTGCGTGATGCTGCTCAACCAAGGGCATCGCGTACTCTCTCACGAAATCATCAGCCGGGGCGGCATCAGCGGCACCGTAGTCGATATCCGCCAAATCATCAAACGGGCGCTTGAAATGGAAAGCAGTGCGCTGATCCTTTGCCACAATCATCCCTCTGGGCAACTGGAACCCAGCGAGGCCGATCGTGCCATCACCCGAAAAATCATCTCGGCCGCCCAACTTTTCGATATCCGGGTGCTGGATCATCTCATCGTCTCCGTGGAAGGATATTACAGCATGGCCGAGCATGGCCTGTTATAAATCCACCCGAATCCATGAAACTTGGCTAACTTCGCCGATTGTTAGAATCATCGAAGATGGTAAAAATTGGTTTATTGGGGGCAGGTAAACTCGGCAAGGTGCATCTCGCCCAGCTTTTGACACTACCCGAAGCCCAGGTGGTAGGTTTCTATGATCCGGATGAAAACGTAGCCCAAGACATCAGCCAGCAATTTCAGGTGAAATGTTTCCCCGACGTGGAAACCTTGCTGCAGGCTTGCGATGCCATAGATATCGTAACCCCCACGCCCCTCCATTATCCCCTGGCCGAGCAGGCTATCCGGGCAGGTAAACATGTGTTCGTGGAAAAGCCCATGTGCAGCAACCTTTCGGAAGCAGAAGCCCTATTGAAGCTGGTTAACGAAGCTCATCTTTGTTTTCAGGTAGGCCACGTGGAACGATTCAACCCAGCCTTTCTGGCGCTGCGCGATTATACCCTTCAACCCCTGTTCATCGAAGTGCATCGTCTGGCACAATTTCAACCCAGAAACACCGAAACCAGCGTGATCCTGGACCTGATGATTCATGATATAGACATCCTGTTGCATCTGGTAAAATCAGAAGTGCATCGTGTGTCGGCAAGCGGAGTGGCTGTGCTGAGTGAATCAACCGATATTGCCAATGCCCGTATTGAATTTGAAAATGGCTGTGTGGCCAATTTAACTTCCAGCCGCATTTCCATGAAAAAAATGCGGAAGATGCGCCTGTTTCAAAAGGATGCCTATATTGGCATTGATTTCCTGAATAAAAAAACCGAGATCATCCATCTCTTACCTGCCGGGGCCATACAACCGCAAGCAGATCATCAGGCTTCTACACTAAGCTTCGAATTGGACACCCCCCAAGGCAAGAAAAGCGTGGCGGTGCATTATCCACCTGTCCCGGAAGTAAATGCCATTCGTATGGAATTGCAATTGTTTTGCGAAAGTATTTTGCGGCAAAAACCGGTGGCTGTAAATGCTTTTGATGCTTTTCAGGCACTGAAAATCGCTTACCAGATCTTGGATAAGATCCAGAAAAACAATCCTATCCTCTTCTGACCTGCATCTTGGAAAAGATGGAAAATTCAGCTTTTTGCTAATTTTCTCCTGTGCTTGCCCTTAGACTGCTGCATGCTTCAGAGATTGACAGCCTCAAATGGGATGCCTGTATTGCGCGCGCACCCAATGGCCTTCCTTATGCTTATTTTCATTACCTCAACGCCATGGCCGACGACTGGATGGCCCTGATAGCAGCAGATTATCGGGTGGTGATGCCTTTGCCTTTCCGGCAACGATGGGGCATCCGATATGTTTACCGGCCACCGTTTGTACAGCGGCTGGGTATTTTTCAATATGGCCAACCAGATGAGGATTCGGTGAAAAAAATCTGTTACGCCCGGGCTCTGCAAAAATTTGCCTATCTGCATTATAGCATCGATGCCGAAAGCTGGGCAGATTTTCCCGGTGTGAAGGCCAGCCTTAAACCCAATTATGTGATAGACCTGTCAAAACCTTATGAGCTCATCTGCAGCCATTATCATCCTTCGCTTCTCCACTCCCTGGCCAAAGCCCATGATGCCCGCCTAAGGCTGCAATCAGGTGATGTTTCAGATGCCATAGCATTTTTCTACACCCATTATCAGCACCGCATTCCCGAAATGCAGCAAAGAGATTATGCTCGCTTGCTGCAGGCTGCTGAAAAGGCCAATCCATACAAAATCCTTTGCCATCAGGTAACGGATGATGATGGCAACCTCCTGGCCGTAGCCGTTTGGCTGTGCGATGGCCGGCGCATGATTACCGTCCTGAATGGCTGTAATGAAGCGGGAAGGGCAAAAAGAGCTATGCATTTTTTATTCGACGCAATCATCCGGGAGTATGGTGAAACACAACGCATTCTTGATTTTGAGGGCTCATCGCTTCCGGGTGTTGCGAAGTTCATCCGAAGTTTTGGCCCATCCCTCGAAACCTATTTTACCATTCATGTGAATGCGTTGCCTGTGCCCCTCCGATGGCTAAAAAAATAATCCATCTGTCTGTAAAGCGGTAGGCACGCTACAATCGGCGGGGCGAGGGCTGTGTGCGCTGGCGCAGCAGCACTTCGGCAATCTTCATATCGTGCGGATAGGTGAGCTTGATATTGGTAGGATCTCCCTCCACGAGCTGAATGCGATGCCCTGCCTTTTCCACCACAGTAGCCTCGTCGGTAAATGTTGGCTGAAAATCCTGCTGAAAAGCTTCAAACAGCAAGGCAGCCCGGAAGGTTTGCGGGGTTTGGATGTATCTGACACTCTGGCGATCAATGGGATGATTAGTTCCATCTGCCGCTATGCCTCTCAGGCTTTCGGTGGCCGGAACTGCTGGTATGGCCACCCCATGTTCCAGTGCAGCAGCATAACACCTTTCAATCAGTTCACCCGTGAGCAGAGGCCTGGCTGCATCATGTACAAACACAATGGCATCGGCTTCCTGGACATATTGTATGCCGTTTTTAACCGACTGGAAACGCGTTTCACCTCCAGGCACAAATGCAAAATGATACCCCGCATAGATGGCCGGCAGCTTGCTGACAACATTGAAATAAGAGGGCGGATATTCATATCCTTTGAATTGCTTAGGCTCGGCTGAGGGTAGCTTGTTTACAAAATGGGGATAAGAGGGCGGTAAAACCAAAATAAAGCGGATATCGGTAAAGGTGCTGGCAAACACGTCGATGCTGTGTTGCAAAACAGGTTTGTTTCCCAGCCATAAAAACTGTTTGGGAGTGTGTTGTGTGCTGCCTGCGCTTCGCATGCGTGTACCTTGGCCGGCGGCCACAATCAGGGCATATTTGGGAGGTGCTGAGGGCATGACATGCAATCAAAGAATCAACATCGCATCTCCGTAGCTGTAGAACCGATATTTTTCCTTAATGGCTATCTGATAGGCTTCCATGATCAGGTCATATCCCGCAAAGGCACAGATCATGATGATGAGGCTGGTCTTTGGCAAATGAAAATTGGTGACCAGGGCATCGGGAATAGAGAAATGATACGGTGGATGGATGAACAGGTTGGTCCATCCCTCGCTGGGGCGCAACAAACCCTGTGAAGTCACTGATGATTCCACCGCACGCACCGAGGTGGTACCTACCGCACACACTTTGTGACCGCTGAGCTTAGCTTCATTCACCAGCTTGGCAGCATACTCGTCGATCCGGTAATATTCTGCATCCATCTTGTGTTTGCTCAGGTCTTCCACCTCTATGGGTTTGAATGTGCCCAAGCCCGTATGCAACGTGATTTCTGCAAACCGGATACCTTTGATTTCCATGCGCTTGATGAGCTCCCGGGTGAAATGCAGGCCGGCAGTTGGCGCCGCCACTGCACCTTCATACTTAGCATAAACCGTCTGGTAGCGCTCTTTATCTTCTTCTGTGGGCTTGCGTTTGATGTATTTGGGCAAAGGCGTTTCCCCCAGCTTTTCGAGCAGCTGGCGGAACTCCTGATCTGAACCTTCAAACAGGAATCGGATGGTGCGGCCCCGCGAAGTGGTGTTGTCGATCACTTCGGCAACCAGTTCATCATCTTCGCCAAAATACAATTTGTTGCCTACCCTGATTTTGCGGGCCGGATCAACAACCACGTCCCAAAGCCGATTGGCCTTGTTGAGTTCCCTGAGCAGGAACACTTCAATCTTTGCTCCTGTCTTCTCTTTCCGGCCATACAACCGGGCAGGAAACACTTTGGTGTTGTTGACAATAAAAACGTCTTTATCGTCAAAATATTCAATGATGTCCTTGAAAATGCGATGCTCAATTTTTCCAGTATCCCGATGGACAACCATCAGGCGCGATTCATCTCGATTCTTGGCTGGAGTTTGGGCAATCAGGTTTAAGGGCAGATCAAACTTAAACTGAGAGAGCTTCATCTTGCAAACCAGATTTTAAACGTGCAAAGGTAAAACGATTTCGGTAAGCTTGTTACAGGTGCCGGCTGAAAGAATTGTGAAAAACATGCCCGGGGTTTAAAAGCGCAGATGTTTGACGGTAAGTCCCTTGTTGATCAACTGTTTTAAAGAGTCGATACCAATTTTCAGGTGCAATTCTGCAAAGTTGTCGGTCACTTTTTTATCGCTTTCCGCCGTCTTTACCCCTTCCGGAACCATGGGCTGGTCGCTCACCAGCAGCAGGGCACCCGTGGGGATATGATTGAAAAATCCCACGCTAAAAATGGTGGCAGTTTCCATATCGATGGCCATAGCCCGGATGCGTTGCAGGTATTTTTTAAATTCAGTATCATGCTCCCATACCCGGCGGTTGGTGGTATAGCAGGTGCCTGTCCAGTAATCTCTGCCATAGTCCCGGATCGTGGTGGATACCGCCTTTTGCAAGGCAAAGGCAGGTAAAGCCGGTACTTCGGGAGGAAAATAATCCGATGAAGTACCCTCACCCCGGATGGCAGCAATGGGTAAGATCAGATCCCCGACCTTGTTTTTCCGTTTTAAGCCCCCACACTTGCCCAGAAACAACACGGCTTTGGGCATGATGGCACTCAGCAAATCCATAACCGTTGCCGCATTGGCACTACCCATGCCAAAATTAATCATAGTAATGCCTTCGGCAGTAGCACATGGCATGGGCTTTCCCTGCCCCACCACCTTCACCCCGTGTAAATTGGCAAACATTTGCAGGTAATCGCTGAAATTGGTGAGCAAAATGTACTTTCCGAAATTGGCTAATCGTTCACCCGTGTATCGTGGCAACCAATCCTTGACAATATCCTCTTTGGTTTTCAGCGCCATAGACCTGTTTTCGCATAAAATTAAGCATATTTACACTCATCCTGCCCGAGCCGTATGATCAATCTGTCTTTTCCGGAGTTTTCTTTCCGGGTCATTCGCCGTGGAGAACGAAAGTTCATTTTCGATCGGGTACGCAGGCGATATGTGGCCCTCACACCCGAGGAATGGGTGCGCCAGCACATGCTGCATTACCTGATTGATGTCCTGCATTATCCTTCGGCCCTGATGGCAGTGGAAAAAAAATTACCCGAATTATTGGGTGTGAAAAGGGCCGATATCCTGATTTATGATCCCACGCTCGTTCCCTGGATGATTATCGAATGCAAGGCACCGGATGTGCCCATCCAGGAACAAACCTGGATGCAGCTTATCGGATACAATTTTTCGGTTGCTGAAGGCTGGCAAAAAAGCCCTGCGGCCTATCTGATCCTTACCAACGGGATGCAGTGTGCGGGTATCGATTGCCGGAGCTTGCCACCCAGGCCCCTGGAAGCGTTTCCCAACTGGCCGGCAACAGGTGCATCGTCGGCAAAAATGCCGGAATAATCATGGGAAAATACCCAGCTGAGCATAAGCTTCGCCGATCTTGTTGATGGCACTCACAAAGGCTGCCGTGCGCATGTCGTGAATATCTTTATGGCTATGCCAGATCTCCCGGATTTCCTGGACGGCCTCAATCATGGTTTCTTCTAAGCCAGAGTTCACCAGGTCAATTTCATCCGGGCCATGCTCAATGAGCCGGCGATGAGCTTCATCCACGGGTCTGCCCGTATTTTTTTCGATTTGTTCCAGAATCAAATGATTCATGTTGGCAGTAAACCTTTTTTCAATTCGTCCATAACGCACGTGCTGAAGATTTTTCAGCCATTCAAAATAAGAAACGGTAACACCGCCCGCATTCAGGAACACATCGGGTACCACCAACACGTTTTTTTTGAGCAAAATCTCATCAGCTTCTGCCGTGAGCGGACCATTGGCAGCTTCTCCGATGATTTTGGCCTTGATACGGGGAGCATTGTCGGCGTCGATGACATTTTCCAAAGCCGCGGGAATAAGAATATCACATTCCAGCTCCAATCCATCCGTGTTACGGCGCAGGGTTTGTGCCCCGGGAAAATTCTTGATGGATCCGGTTTCTTCCCGGAATTTGACCACCTCGTCCGGGTTCAATCCCTTAGGGTTATAGATGGCAGCATCCCATTCGATCAGGCAAATGATTTTAGCTCCGGCTTCATAGAAAAATTTGGCGGTGTGATATCCCACATTTCCGAGTCCTTGCACGATGACGGTTTTACCTTCTACCCCGGGTTCCAGGCCAATGCGTTTCATGTCGTCTTTATGGCTAAGCACTTCCCGCAATCCGTAAAACACGCCTCTGCCTGTGGCTTCCTTTCTTCCCCGCACCCCGCCTTGCGATACGGGCTTACCCGTTACACATCCCAATCCATCCAATTCGCCAGGTTTCAGGCTCAGATAGGTGTCCAGTATCCAACTCATCTCCCGCTCTCCGGTGCCATAATCAGGGGCAGGCACGTCGATACCCGGACCAATAAAATTCTTTTTGATGAGCTCGGAAGTATACCGTCGGGTAATTTTTTCCAGTTCGTATACCGAATATTTCCGTGGATTGATGCGGATGCCTCCTTTGGCCCCGCCAAATGGCACATTCACGATGGCACACTTGTAAGTCATCAACGCGGCCAGTGCCATCACTTCATCCTGGTTCACCTCCTCGCTGTAACGTATGCCGCCCTTGCAGGGCAGTTTGTGATGAGAATGCTGAACCCGATAGGCTTCAATCACCTCAATGTGATCGCCAATTTTCACCGGAAAACGCATCCGGTACACGGCGTTGCAGGCTTTGATTTGTTCCAGAATCCCCTTCTCCCATTTGGTAAATCGGGCGGCCTTATCAAACCACATTTCCACGTTGTGAAAAAAGCTGTAAGGCTTTTTTACCGGGCCCTGTGTGGGAAGATTTGTAGTGACTTGATCTGAGGTAAGCATGGCTGTGAAGTTTATTGTCAAATGGAATCCTTTGCTGAGCTATGATATGGAGGCTGGAGACTTACGGGATATGTTTTTTTCCTTTTCAGCCTTTTCCAGCCGGGATAGTTTGCGGTCAATGCTGATGAGATACAACAGTACTCCTATGAGAATAACCACAATCACGGCAACTACCACATAAATCTTTCCATTGCTGCGCATCAGCGTGGCCATCTCGGGGGCGTTTTGCTGGACCTGAACGACAGAAAGGCCGATATGTAAAAAGATGTTCATGAAAGCATAGATTTCAATTGCAGCCGCCGTATCCTTACCCGGATCTCAGCTATCCACAGGCCTAACAATATCCAGCCCACTACAGCCGGATAAAATACCTTTCTTAACTCATTGTCTAAATCATACTGGCTGAAAGCCGGGTTGCCACCATTGCCGGGATGCAGGGAGTCGGTCATACGCGGAATAATGAAAATCAAGGGGAAGAGCATAGCAAATGCAAAAATATTATACACTGCACTTACCCTTGCTCGTTTGTCTACATCTGTGAACGAACTGCGTAAAACAAAATAGGCAAAATACATCAGCAAGGCTATGGCCGTGCACAGTTGCTTGATATCATCGCTCCAAGGCGCTCCCCAAGTATAATTTGCCCAGATCGCGCCTGTAATTAACCCCAACACGCCGAACAACAATCCCACATTAGCCGTTTCCACCGCAATGATGTCTTTTTCCAAAGAGCCTTTTCGTAAGTACTGAATGGAACTGACACAAGAAACGCCCAATAACACAATCATGGTAAACCACATGGGCACATGAAAGTGCAGATTGCGAATGGTTTCATTTAAAATATCCTTGGCAGGAACAGGCATAAGCATACCTGCAATCAACGTATAAAACAATAAAATGATGCACAAGACCTTCCACCAGTAAGCTTTCATGATGTGCACGCAGTTGATTCAATCCTCAAAGCTACTATAAGTTTCTGGGATTTGTTCGATTTTTAACCTTTTATTTATCCTGCCAAAAACAAATACGGCTTATCATTCCTTAATGAAACAAAACCATTGTTGGGCAACCGCAAATAAAGCAATTCCCTTAATGAAATTTGTTTAATTTTTCCAGAGATAAGGAAACAAAATGAGCGAGAGGGCTATGATGAATATATC
>JADGHY010000076.1 GCA_019683625.1 Thermoflavifilum sp.
GAATTCATAAATCAATGTTGTTTATATTTGTACAGTAAACAGTAAAACATTGCTTTGCAGATGATAATTGTTGCGAAAGAGTTATATGTGCTTTGTCTCGCTGCTGTGGTCTGTGGCTTGATGGGCTGCTCTGCAGCGCGTTATGCTTCGCATCCTTCCCATCGTCAGTCGGCTCAAAAGCTAGCTTCTTCTTCGTCTTCCCTGCAATTCATTGATGATATCCGGCTTTATCCGGAACAAAAAGCATCTACTGCAGCTTCAGCTACGCATCAGGTGGGAGATGAAGATCATTCCACCTATGTTTCACCCATGGCCGCTGCAAGATTGCAGGAGAAATATGCTCGCCTCTTGCAGGTGTCTCCCGCCATGATCACCAACCTGGCCCTTTATCAGTTTATTGATGAGTGGTTAGGCACGCCTTACAGATATGGCGGCGATGATCAGCAAGGGATAGACTGTTCGGCTTTCGTGCAACGCCTGTATGATGCCGTCTATCATATCCAGCTCGACCGCACGGCCCTGGGCCTTTACCGCATGATTGATCTGGTGAGGAACCAGGCTCATCTGCGCGAAGGTGATTTGGTGTTTTTTCATACGGGCAGGGGTAAACACATCAATCATGTGGGTGTTTATTTGCAGAATCGGTTTTTTGTACAAGCTTCTACCAGCAATGGTGTCATCATCAGCAGTCTCGATGAGCCCTATTGGAATAAACATTATGCTGCAGCGGGTCGCATCAAAGAAACAGCCGAACAAGATATGGCCGGAAGATAAAAAGATACTTTCAATATCTTCTTCCCGAGAACAGATATCGCAAGGCTATCCACAAGTGGTGAAAAAAATTGGGCAAAATGCCATAGTGTTTTTGAAGAATCAGGTATCGCTCTTTCCAGGCTCTCCGCTGGCGCTGTTTTGAAAGTCCACCTACGGCAAAACAGCTAATGATGGTTTGTGTATGGCAAATGGTTGTACATTGCTTTAAACAACGAATCATCCAATCGATATCCGCACAAATGTGATATTGTACATCAAATGGAGGTGCCAGTTGCCGGCGCACCACAAAACCCTGATGGGAGACTGCCATACCATATTTCAGGCTTTTCCAGTTCAGCTGCTCGGGAAGCCGATGCGGGGTGATAGCTGAACGTAAGCCTATGGGATGACCTGCTGCATCCACAAACATTGTTTCGCCGTAATAGGCATCAGCTTGTTGGCATGAAGCAAAGATTTGCTCCACCGTGTTGTGAGCATATAAATAATCATCTGCATTTAAAAACATCACATAATCACCGGTAGCTAGTTGCAGGCCTTTGTTCATGGCATCATACAAGCCTTCATCTTTTTCTGAAATCCATTTGGAAAGTTTTGCAGCATACTGCTGAATGACAGTGAGCGTTTCATCGGTTGACCCTCCATCAACGATAATATATTCAATTTGGGGATAACTTTGCCGGATCACGCTCTGGATAGTCCGTTCAATAGATTTTCCCGCCTGATAACAGACCGTGATAATAGACAAGGTTGGCCATTGCGTTTGTTCCATAATTGTTGGGTGAAACGCGATCCGTAAAGATACATTGCTTTGCACCATGAACCATGAACAGCCTTTCTTCTTGTGGCCTCCTGTGCAGGATTTCATTCGGCACGGGCATGTGCAAGAAAATGCACTGGCGTTGTGGAATGAATTTCCTCCAGAAAACGGAGCATGCCTTTGCGTTTTTCGGCTGTCAATAGGTAACTGATATGTTTGGTGAAATAGGTCCGCACGTCCATATCTGGAAAAGGATGTGCGGCAACTACATGATCCAGATGCTGGGGTTGCAGGCCCATAGAGGTGGCTTCATCAAAAGCCCGGATAAATGCATCGGGTAAAGGTTTATTGGCTATCCAGGCTGCGAATACAAAGGGCAGGCCGGTGTATTGTATCCAGGCCTCTGCCAGATCATACACAAAGGCATGGCGATGACGCAGCCTCAGGGCTCGGTCGCCAATGACCACAGCGGCCTGATGTCCATTGATCTGCTCTTCAAAACCCGGCTGAGCCGCTACCAGCTCGGGCTGTAGCTTCCAGTAACGTTCCAGCAACAACCTGGCCAGCCTCACCGAACTCCGGCTTTGGTAATCCAGCAGCAATTGCTTGACTTCCGTAATCGGCACATCTGATAGGATGGATACCGACGCCACGGGTCCTTCGGCACCAATACAATAATTGGAAATCACATAAGCCTCGGGTAATTCAGGAATAATGGCCACCGGAATTAATCCTACATCTATTTCATCGTGAATAAGCTGCTGGGCAATGCGGGCAGGATAGTCTTCCGTCAATACCAACTGTGAACTTACGGGATGAAAACGAAAACCATAAACCAATGGCCGTGTGTTTAAATAACTTACGCCCGCAACACGCCATTTCTGCTGATCAACTGCTTCCATGCCAACTTAGATTTGCTTAGAGCCGGCAATTTAGCCGGAATTCCACAACTGGCCAATAAGCGTGTAATGGCAGCAGCAAAGGAAAGCCTGGATTTTCGTGGATGATTTCGCACAATAGTTTTGTTGTAGTAGCTTTGAGCCCGAATCTGCGGGCTTCACATCAACGTACACGAAGCATGAATCATTCGCTAACACCGCTCCACGCAATTTCGCCCATCGATGGCCGGTATTATGCAGAGGTGGCTGCCTTAAGCCAATATTTTTCCGAATATGCGCTCATGCGCTATCGGGTTCAGGTGGAGATTCAATATTTTCTGGCACTTGCCGATGCGGGGATATTTTCTTTTCCGGAAAAAGCCCGCCAGCAGCTGACAGATTGGTACACCCATTTTACAGAAGCCGATGCAGGCGAAATCAAAAAGCTGGAAAACATCACCCGCCATGATGTTAAGGCTGTTGAATATTTCATCAAGCAACGTCTTGATCAGGCGGGATTGCATGCCTACCGGGAATGGGTGCATTTTGCCTTAACATCGCAAGACATTAACAACACCGCCATCCCTTTGCTCTGGAAAAAAGCCATGGAAGAGCAATATTTCCCGGCGTGCGAACAATTGATTGCCGCATTGGAACAACGGGCCGAAGCCTGGGCCGATATTCCTATGCTGGCGCGTACCCACGGGCAGCCAGCCTCCCCCACCCGCCTGGGCAAGGAAATCCGAGTGTTTACAGAACGGCTGCGTGCACAACTGGCTCTGCTGAAGGCGATACCCTTTACGGCAAAATTCGGCGGCGCCACCGGCAACTTCAATGCCCACCATGTGGCTTTCCCGGAAATTGATTGGGAAGCTTTTGCCGACAGATTTGTGGGGGAAGTGTTGCGACTTTCCCGCATTCGCTACACCACGCAAATTGAACCTTACGACCATCTCGCCGCCCAGTGCGATGCCCTGCGCCGTGTGAATAACATTCTGATTGACTTTTGCCGCGACATTTGGCTCTATATTGCCTTTGATTATTTTCATCAGCAAGTGCATCCCGGCGAAGTAGGCTCTTCGGCCATGCCTCACAAAGTAAATCCCATTGATTTTGAAAATGCAGAAGGTAACCTGGGCTGGGCCAATGCCGGATGGGATCATCTGGCAAATAAATTGCCTATTTCGCGGCTGCAGCGCGACCTGACCGACTCCACTGTGTTGCGGAACCTGGGTGTGCCCTTTGCCCATACCCTCCTGGCCTTTTCTTCCATCCAAAAGGGTTGGGCCCGCCTGCAACTGCATGCCGAAAAACTGCATCATGACCTGGAAGAAAACTGGGTGGTGGTGGCAGAAGCCATCCAAACCCTGCTGCGCAAGGCCGGCTATCCTGAACCCTACGAAGCATTGAAACAACTCACCAGAGGGCAGCAGCTGAATCAACAAGCTATTCATGCCTTCATCGATCAGCTGCAAATCCCGGAAACCCTCAAATCCCAAATGAAACAAATCACGCCCTGGAATTATGTGGGCATCGTGAAATAACGTAACTCATTGTATGGCATCCGGGATATGATGCAAATGCGGACCTGTATGAGCATCAAATACGATGGCAATCACATCAAAGCGTACTTCGCCTGCAAAGGGATTTTCTTCCAGATAATGCTGGGCAGCCAATAACAGATCAGCTTCCTTCTTCGCATCAATGGCATATTCCGGCCACCCACCCCGATATCCAGACCGGGTTTTCACTTCCACAAAAATTAACAATTGACCTTTTCGGGCAATGATATCAATTTCCCGATGGGCATCGCGCCAGTTATGATGCACAATTGTGTAGCCCTGCTCTTCCAAATATTGCCGGGCTAGGGCTTCCCCTTGTTTCCCGATTTGGTGATGAATGGCCAAGATATCCGCAATAAAATGAAACCCTCAGGCTTTCGCAATAATATATTTATTTTTGAAACCTTCTCGCAAAGCCATGCACAAGAAATTATATCCTGTCATCGGCAAAGTCCAGCATTATGATTGGGGCGGATATGAATTTATTCCGCAGCTGCTGCGGATAGAAAACCCTCAACATAAACCTTACGCTGAATATTGGCTGGGTGCTCATCAGGCTGCGTCGGCCGAATTAATCGATCAATCCCATCGTTGCTCACTTTATGCCTGCATTCAGCAATATCCTGTGGATACCCTTGGCCCCGCTGTGGAAAGGCAATTCGGGCATTTGCCTTATCTGTTGAAGATCTTAGACGTGCGCCAAATGTTATCCATACAGGTGCATCCCACAAAAGAAGCTGCCATAGCAGGTTTTGAAAAGGAACAACGGGCCGGCATACCACTTGACGCCCCCCAGCGCAATTTTAAAGACCGCAACCATAAGCCGGAATTGATGGTAGCCCTCAGCGATTTCTGGCTTTTGCATGGGTTTCGCCCCGAGGCAGATTTGTGGAATGCCTTGGAAAAAATTCCATCATTCCGCGGGCTTGCGAAACGATTCCAACAAGCCGGCTATCGGGGTTTGTATGAAGAACTGATGCTGATGAGCCCCGAGCAGGCAGATGCCTTGCTATGGCCCATCGTAAAAGATGCCACACGCCGCCTGGAATCAGAAGCCTGGCCCGTACCCAATGATGACCCGGCTTATTGGCTGGCCCTCGCCGTCAGGCAACATCCGCCCGGAAAGCATCTGGACAAAGGCTTATTTTCCTTTTTCCTGATGAACATCGTTCACCTTCAACCCGGAGAAGCCATTTTTCAAGGTGCTGGCGTCCTTCATGCTTACCTGCGCGGACAGAATGTAGAGATCATGGCTAATTCCGATAATGTGCTGCGGGGCGGACTCACTACCAAACATGTGGATATTCCGGAACTGCTGCAACATATTCAGTTTGCTCCCGTCCAACCCCAACCCATCCATCCCATCCAGGCAAGAGAAAACGCGGCAGAACAGCTATTTCCTGCTCCGGTTGCCGATTTTCAACTTAGCCGAATTATCCTGGCTCCCGGACAACATGCCACATTGAAAGCCCATACCACAGAAATCTTGCTGGTGCTGGAAGGACATCTCATCGTTCAGAATTCAGATGATCTGGTGCTTTCAGCCGGGCAAAGCGTGGTGATGTTTTACGGGGAAACGATAGATTGCGTAGCTCAAGGTGAAGTGCCTGCCCTGATTTACAGGGCTACCGTCCCTCAGCACTGAGGAGTAATCGTGAAATTCAGGAATGTGTCTTAAGCTTATCCTTAAACACCTTTTCAAACTTTTCCAACTTGGGCCTGATGACAAACTGGCAATAAGGCTGATTGGGATGGCGGTTGTAATAATTGCGATGATAATCTTCTGCGGGATAAAAAACAGTAAAAGGTTCAATGGTTGTAACTATCGGCTTATCCCAGGCGCCGGAAGCATCCAAACGCCGCTTATATTCCTCGGCCAATTTGCGCTGCTCTTCATTGTGATAAAATATGGCCGAGCGATATTGCGAACCCACATCATTCCCCTGGCGATTCAGCTGGGTGGGATCATGGCTGTACCAGAAAGCTTTCAGCAACTCTTCGTAACTGATTTTTTCGGGATCATATATGATGTTGCAGGCTTCTGCATGCCCGGTAGTATCACTGCATACCATTTCATAAGTAGGATTAGGCGTGTGCCCGCCCGTATAGCCGGGAATAACTTCCACTACCCCATCCAGTTGTTGAAAAAAAGCCTCTGTACACCAGAAACAGCCTTCGGCAAAAGTGGCTGTGTCAAGCTGTTTATGTGTGGATGCTGCCATAATCATCGGGTTTGGATTGGTATGCCGTGCGTGCTCTTGCCCGCACGACGGCCATGCATATAAAAAACTTGAGAGCACCAGCCCAGTTAAGGTATTTCGGACAATATTGCTGCTCATGTACTTGCAAATCTCTGATCAATTTACGTTTTATTCCCTGCAAAAGTTCGTCAGCAGGTTGTTAAAAATTCAGCGATTGGGCGCTGTGAAAAAAATAAATTATTCCCATCGAAAAGATAGAGTATTTTTGTGCAAAAATCAGTTGATACAATGATAGATTTTCTTCGACATCCCTGGCCTTGGTATGTGGCCGGGCCGCTGATCGGGCTTACGGTTCCCTTATTGTTGCTTTTAGGCAACAAGCGCCTGGGAATTTCCTCTACGTTCAGGCAAATATGTGCGGCCTGTGTGCCCGGTCGGATTTCTTTTTTACGGTACGACTGGAAAAAGCAAAGCTGGAACCTGTATTTCGTTGCCGGTATTTTCTTGGGAGGTTTCCTTGCAGGGCATGTGCTGGCTAATCCTGAGCCGGTGCAGGTCTCGGCGCACATGCGGGAATTGTTGCAACAGTGGCATATTCACATGGGAGCAGGATTGCTGCCCGAACAATGGTTTAACTGGCATCAATTGTTGAGTTGGCAGGGAATACTGCTCACCGTTGTGGGAGGCTTCCTGGTTGGCTTTGGCACACGCTATGGGGAAGGCTGCACCTCGGGTCACGGTATCTTTGGCTTATCGAGCCTGCAATGGCCTTCTTTAATAGCCACCATGGCCTTTTTTGCAGGGGGCATTTTGAGTGCGCATCTGATTGTACCGCTTTTGTTTAAATAAAAAATTTGCTTATGGCAGAAACAGCAACCACAACAACCCCGCGTATTCAACCGGGCAGTACCCGCCGGAAAGCACTTCCAAACTGGGTATTTCTCTTTCCGGGCATTTATTTTGGTTGGGTGCTCACCAAAGGAGAAGCCATTTCCTGGTATCGCATCGAAGAAATGTTTTATTTCGGGAGTTTTCACATGTATGGCATCTTCATGTCGGCCGTGGTGGTAGGTGCCCTCAGTATTTGGCTTATCCGGAAATTAGGCATCAAAACCTGGGATGGGGAAACCATAGAAATTCCCAAGAAGCGATTTCATAAGGGCTATATCCTTGGTGGTTTTATCTTTGGATTAGGTTGGGCTTTGACTGGTGCCTGTCCGGGGCCTTTATATGCACAGGTGGGTGCGGGTTTCACTGTAGTCATCGTTACCTTACTTAGTGCCATAGCAGGTACCTGGGTATATGCCGCATGGAGGGATAAATTGCCTCACTAATCCAGTAAGTTTCAGATTTTTCGCTATGTTTGCACCCATAACAGGTCCCGTGGCCGAGTGGTCAGGCAGAGGTCTGCAAAACCTTATACAGCGGTTCGAATCCGCTCGGGACCTCGTATCCTAGCATGCCGAGTTTACTTATCGTGTCGTATCTCTTCCCTTGTTCAACAATTGGCGAATTCCTTTTTGAAAAGTTTTTTGAAGGGTTTTTTCAATACGTTGTTTTACCGGAGCACTGTCCTGTGCCACATTTTGGCTATCATGCGGCATGAGTTGCTGGATAAGTTTTTGTTTTTCTTCTTGTAATTTTTGTTGTGCCGCAGTGGTAAGGGTTTGCTTAACGGAAGCAGTCATGGGCGTCAAATCCAGTTTTAATGTGGGCTGCAATATGGTGCCGGTGAGATGTACATTCACGTGAAGCTTGTCTCCGGCCTGAATAGCCGTTCCGGCTGCTGCATTGGCTTTCGCGATGAGTTGGTTGAGTGTAGAGCTGGCCTGCCCAAGCTTGGAACGTGGAATAGTCATCTCAATCGTATAATCAATATGTTTATCCAATCCATTTTTACCTGCAATCTTCATCTGCACACTATCTACCAACAATTCAAACGGATGCACAAATAAGTATCCGCTGTCAATATCAAATGCCAAACCCAGGGTTGGCCATGTAGCGCTGGGAAGCTGCGTTAGGCCAAGTGCCGTAGCCAGTTTTTGCAAAGGCACAAACTGGGCAAGATTTAAATTTTGTATTTGTAACCTACCTGTGCTATTTACCGATGAAAGCACAGGCATCAACTTGTCGGTGAGAGCGGTGCTCAGCGATATCTTTCCGGAAAACTGCCCCTGGATAGCCTGTTGCAGGGGTAAAAATGCCTGGGCAATGGACACGGTTTGTAACAATTGAGGAATATGCCATTCCTTTGCTTCTATTGTCATGTCGGTTTGGGGCTGGTCGGGCTGCTGGGTATTGTAGGCACCGGAAAGCATAACTTCTCCGCCCAGCATATTGGCCTTGATCTGATCCAGATGCAAGATGCCATCGGCTACCGTGGCCTTGCCCTGCACTTGATGCAAAT
This sequence comes from Thermoflavifilum sp., assembly GCA_019683625.1. Lineage (GTDB taxonomy): Bacteria > Bacteroidota > Bacteroidia > Chitinophagales > Chitinophagaceae > Thermoflavifilum. The sequence goes on from JADGHY010000076.1 coordinate 8,580, forward strand.
CATAATTGCTGTATATAAAATGAGCTATATCAGCGGTTATGTGCAATTGCATGTTACGGGGAATGACAACA
>JADGHY010000077.1 GCA_019683625.1 Thermoflavifilum sp.
TTTTTGCTGGAAACCTGATTTTAAACCGCAAAATTCCCCTCTATCAGCAGTGAGTTCTACGTGGTGTTTTTGAGATGCGATATCATAATGTTCAAGTATGCGCTTTAACCCTTCCTGCAGCAGATAAGCTAATTTGTCTGTTGTAGGAGATAACCTAAAAACCATATCTCTTATGACCAATTCGTATCGGAATTTGTCAGACCAGGCCTTGATTGCCTCCTATCAAAGAGGGGAAGATGAAGCCTTGAATGAGCTGATTCAGCGGCATAAAGATCGGCTATACACGGCTATCTATCTGCTGGTAAGAGATGCACATCTGGCCGAAGACATCTTTCAGGACACATTTATTAAGATTATTGATACCCTGCGAGCCGACCGTTACCTGGAGAAAGGGAAATTTCTGCCCTGGGCTATGCGCATTGCGCACAATCTTTGTGTGGATCATTTTCGGCGCGCCAGGCGCAGTCCTATGATGCGCAGCACGGAAGAGCATGATGTATTCGATTTTATTGGCTTTTCCGGTGCCAACGCCGAAGAGGAAATGATGATGCGGCAAAGCCATCACTATGTGCGGGAAATGCTTGACCGGCTTCCGCCGGAACAACGAGAAGTGATCATTCTTCGCCATTATGCTGATCTCAGTTTTAAAGAAATAGCTGCCCTTACCCAGGTTAGCATCAACACCGCGCTCGGGCGGATGCGTTACGGACTCATTAACCTGCGAAAAATGATGTTGGAAAAACAGATATGCCTGTAGTTATTAATCTGCAAGCATTTCAAGCATATCCAGATTCATCTGACCATAAATTATTTCTATTCGTTCTGTTCTAACGCTTTCTCGCCGGGAACAAGCCGAGGAAATCCGTAATTTTGCAGCGTGAAACACGCTCTGGCAAAGCCCAATATCCGGCATCTTTCCCTTTCTGATTTGCAGGAATATACGACGAGAGTAGGTGAACCAGCTTACCGGGCGAAGCAGGTATATGGCTGGTTGTGGCAAAAACATGCACGAAGTTTTGAACAAATGAGCGACCTGCCAAAAGCTTTTCGCCAGCAGCTGGCTGGGGATTTTAGTTTTCCTGTGGCGCAGACGGAGCTTGTGCAGCAGAGCCAGGATGGTACAGTGAAATGTTTGTTTCGCCTGAATGATGGTAAGGCCGTTGAAGGCGTGTTGATTCCTGCCGGAAAGCGGCTTACAGCCTGTGTATCTTCACAAGCTGGATGTAGCCTGGGTTGTGCCTTTTGTGCTACAGGTTATCTGGGGCTGCAGCGTAACCTGATGTATGATGAAATCTTCGATCAGGTAGCCTATTTGAACGAAATAGCTCTGCAGCAAGCCGGCCATAGGCTCACCAATATCGTTTTCATGGGCATGGGCGAGCCCTTGCTGAATTACAAACAGGTCTTGCTGGCCATTGAAAAAATAACCAGTCCCGATGCTGGCGGTTTTTCCCCCCGCCGCATTACGCTTTCCACGGCTGGCATCAGCAAAATGATTTATCGGCTGGCCGATGATCAGGTGAAATTTAACCTGGCGCTTTCCTTACATGCACCTACGGATGAGAAGCGCAACCAAATCATGCCTATTAATCAAAGCAATGACATATCCAGCCTGCTGAAAGCCTTAGCATATTTTTATCAGTTGACCCGAAACGAAATCAGTATTGAATACATTTTGCTCAAAGGCTTTAATGATAGTTTAGCCGATGCCAGGGCACTGGTAAAAATTTACCGCAGGCTGCCCTTTAAAGTGGTGAACCTTATCGAATACAATCCCGTTGCATCTTCTCCTTTTCAGCGAGCCGATGCGCATACTACCGATCAGTTTATAGCTTACCTGCAGCGTCAACAGGTGAATGTGCGCCTCAGGAGAAGCAGAGGTGCCGACATTGATGCGGCGTGCGGACAGCTGGCAAATATTGTCCATACTGATGCCCGTCTGAAACTACCTCAAGTGGATGCTTGTTAAAAAACCGAACACATGGCTCGAAAACTTATTCCGCCCACACCTCATGCCCGGCAAACGCCCGATGCACATCGGTCAGCAGCGCCTCTGACGTCGGAATCCATGCCCTTAAACAAATATGTGGCGCATTGCGGAATTTGTTCCCGGCGTAAGGCTGCCGAGCTGATCCGGGAGGGCTTCGTGCAGGTCAATGGCCAGACTATTCTGGAGCCCGGTTATAAGGTTACGGGCCATGAGCATATTACTTACAACAAAAAACCCATTAAACCGACTCAGGAAAAGGTATATGTGTTGTTGAATAAGCCCAAGGGTTATCTTACCACTACCCGCGATCCCAAAAACCGGAAAACGGTGATGGAGCTGGTAAAGTCAGCCTACCGCGGACGGTTATTTCCGGTGGGCAGGCTCGATCGGAACACGTCAGGATTGCTTTTGTTAACCAACGACGGAGAACTTGCCCAAAAACTTGCTCACCCCAGCTTTGAGGTGAAAAAAGTGTACGAAGTACGCCTCAACAAGCCGCTCACAGAAACACATTTTCAACAGATTCTCGACGGCATCTCGTTAGAAGACGGCCTGGCAAAGGTAGATGCCCTGGCCTATCTTGATGCGACAAAGAAAAGCCTTGGGCTGGAAATCCATAGTGGAAAAAACCGGATTGTCCGCCGCATATTTGCCGCTTTGGGCTACGAAGTGGAGAAACTGGATCGGGTGATGTATGCCGGATTAACCAAAAAAAATCTGCCCCGTGGCAAATGGCGCTTTCTCACGGAAAAAGAAGTCATCTGGCTCAAGCATTTTCGCGGAGCGTAAATCACTTACAGGTTCAGATGAAGGATTTCAAATTGCAGGAGAATGGGAAACATTCGTCCGGAAATCATCTGGGAACATCCTGATGTGGTGGCTGTAAACAAACCATCGGGCTGGCTCAGTGTGCCCGATAGATTCGACAGCCAATTGCCTAATCTCTATGCCTGGCTCAAGGAGCAATATGGGGAAATCTTTATTGTGCATCGGTTGGATAAAGATACCAGCGGGTTGATCCTGTTTGCCCGGCATCCAGCAGCCCATCGTTGGCTATGTGAACAGTTTTTCCAGCATCAGGTAAACAAGATTTATCTGGGGATTGTGGAAGGAAGGGTTGATTTTGAGGAAAAGACGGTGAGCTTAGCTATTGCACCCGACACAAAGAACCCCGGTAAAATGCGGGTTCATGCTTCCGGTAGGGAGGCCACCACCCGTTTTCAGCTGGTAGAGGCTTATACCCGCCACAGCCTCCTGCGCATGATGCCCACCACCGGCCGCACCCATCAAATCAGGATTCATCTTCAGCACATGGGCTTCCCTTTAGTGGCCGATCCCTTGTATGGCCATGGTAGGCCTCTTATGGCTGCCGCTTTATACCGATCCTTTCGCCATAATGCTGATGAGCGTCCCTTGCTGGCCCGAACCGCTTTGCATGCAGCCGTCTTGGAATGGAAGTTTCCGGATGGGCAACTTCAACGCTTGGAAGCCCCCCTTCCAAAGGATATGAAAGCCGCCATTTACCAACTCAGGAAGACTTCTTTCGGCATTTCAGGCCATAAAAAAGCCGCCCCTTAAATGGAGCGGCTTGCCAGACGATTAAATTCCTCATTTGTTGGGTTGTGGCGTAAACCGCAAATAAGGTTTCACCACACGATAGCCTTTGGGGAATTTTTTGGGCACTTCTTCGTCGGGAATAGAATTGGCAATCACCACGTCATCACCATCTTTCCAGTCAACCGGAGTGGAAACCGGATACTGGGTCGTGAGTTGTAAGGCATCCAGGGCGCGCAGGATTTCATAAAAATTCCGGCCAATGGAAGGCGGATATACCAGAATAAGCCGGATCTTTTTATCGGGATCAATAATAAACACATTGCGCACGGTGTGGGTTTCCGATGCATTGGGATGAATCATGTCATACAGGGTAGCAATTTTGCGATCCGGATCGGCAATAATGGGATATTGCACCTGGGTTTGTCCCACCTCATTGATATCCTGCACCCATTTTTGATGGGAATCAAGCGGGTCCACGCTGATGGCGATGATTTTGGTGTTGCGTTTTGCAAACTCCTCGGCTAACTGAGCTGTACGTCCCAGCTCGGTGGTGCAAATGGGCGTAAAATCGGCCGGATGGGAAAAGAAAACACCCCAGCTGTTGCCAAGATATTCGTAAAAATCAATTTCGCCCTGCGTGGTCTGGGCTTTGAAATTAGGGGCTGTGTCGCCAAGTCGTAGACTCATAGCGGTAAGGTTTTAAAAGGTGAATAAATCATTTGAAATGAGATAAACAAATAGCAAAATTTGATTCAAAACTATATTTTATCTACAAAAATAGTAGAATTTGCCAGTCAAATTTGTGTTAAATCCTTTCAGGCGTGGAGTAACTTCTGGGTGGCCTGATGGGCTTTCCAGGCATGGTAGGCTGTTTTAAATTTTAACAAATCTTCCAGCTCAGCTTTTTCACGCGCCTGCAAAGCATCAAACCCGATTTCCAGATAGCCCAGGTATTCTTCGTATTGCTTGGCCAGCATTTCCATACACTGCTTTAAGTCGGGCTCCAAAATAAAAGGAGAAAGGTGCAAAGCCATGACTCGTGAGTGGATATTGTGCATCATGTTGTAACTATTTTGAGAATACAAATTTTTTTCTTAACTACGCAATCATTTTGCGTAGTAAAAAATCTTTCTCCTATGCCTGTCAACAAAGATGCTTATGCCCGCTACCGGCTGATTGACGAACGTTTGCGCCGACCCTTAGGTGCGCCCACCCTGGATGATTTGATCAGGTATGTATCAGAAAAATTAGGCAAGACTGTAGCAAAACGTACGATTCAGCAGGATCTCCAAAACATGAGATGGAACGAAGAATTGGGGTTTAAGGCTCCTATCGTGTACGACCGCAGGGAAAAGGTTTACCGGTATGAAGATCCGGAATATTCTATTTTCAGATTGCCGGTTCACGAATATGATTTGCAAGGCCTGGAAATTGCCATTGGCATTTTGAAACAATTTTCCAGCCTTCCTTTCATTAAAGAGTTTGAAGAGGCCATTCTCAGGATTGCAGATTCGTTGAAAATCAACCGGCAGATGATCACAAGCAACAGTACGCTGTTGGAGATTGATCATCCGCCGGCCGGCGGTTATAAAGGGGCGAAATGGATTGATGATTTGGCGGAAGGTATTGTAGCACGCAAATTGGTGCGGCTCAGCTATCAATCTTACCAGCGCAACACGCCCAAAGAATACCTGATTGCTCCTTACCATATCCGGGAATATCAGCATCGGTTTTATGTGATTGGCAACAGTGTAAAAGAGCAGCCGCCTAAGATCCGCACCTTTGCTTTGGATAGGATTGTAGATATCTGGCCGACCAACGAATCGTTTGAAATATCGGAAGATTTTGACCACCAGGCCCTGTTTCAGCATGTAATCGGGATTTCAGATCCGGAAAAATCGCCCGAGCACATTGAGCTTTGGTTTACCCCACAGCAGGCAAAATACGTATTAGGCCAGCCTATTCACGCTTCGCAAACCCTGATTGAAGAAACGCCGGAAGGTTCGCGCATCGGCCTGGAAGTGGTGATTAACCATGAACTGGTGATGTTGCTGCTCAGCTATGGAGCCAATGTGAAGGTGCTCTCGCCCAGCCATCTGGCAGAGCGGATAAGGGCGGAAGCCGAACGCATGTTAGCCCGTTATGGTGCAGCAGGTTAGCTTATTTGCTGAGCAACATGCTTCTTTCTTTATATAGCTTGCGGAAATAGGGGTCGCGCAAATCTTTGATAAAACGGATGGCTTCGCCTGTGGATTTCATTTCAGGTCCCAGCTCCCGGTTCACTCCGGGGAATTTATTGAATGAAAATACCGGTTCCTTGATGGCATAGCCATTGAGTTTTTTCTCGATCTGAAAGTCTTTTAATTTGTTCACACCCAGGATAATTTTAGTAGCTATGTTCAGGTAAGGTACCTGATAAGCTTTTGCAATGAAAGGCGTAGTGCGGGACGCACGGGGGTTGGCTTCGATGACGTAAACCACACCATCTTTGATGGCAAACTGCACATTGATCAGTCCTTGGATATGCAGGGCACGGGCAATTTTTTCGGCATAATATTCCATAGTCGTTACTTCCATTGGGGAGAGATTAAAAGGAGGCAACACGGCGTTACTGTCGCCGCTGTGGATACCCGCCGGTTCAATATGTTCCATAACCCCCATCACATGGAATGTTTCGCCGTCGAATATCGCGTCGATCTCGGCTTCCTGGCAGCGATCCAGAAAATGATCAATCAGAATTTTATTGCCGGGCAAATGTTTCAATAAGCTTACGACGGCTTTTTCCAGTTCTTCTTCGTTGATGACGATGCGCATGCGTTGGCCACCCAATACGTACGAAGGCCTGACCAGTACCGGATAGCCCACTTGTTTAGCCACGGCCATAGCCTCTTCTGCAGTGTAGGCTGTGCCGTATCGGGGATAAGGAATGCCCAGCTCTTTCAACATATCGGAAAACCGTCCCCGGTCTTCGGCAATATCCATGTGATCAAAGGAAGTACCGAAAATATGGATACCGTTTTCATGCAGATTCTTCGCCAGCTTCAAAGCCGTTTGTCCACCCAGTTGCACAATCACCCCTTCCGGTTTTTCCAGATCTATGATTTCCCGCAAGTGTTCCCAAAACACCGGTTCGAAGTACAGTTTATCGGCCATATCGAAGTCGGTGGATACGGTTTCCGGGTTGCAATTGACCATGATGGCCTCGTAGCCACATTCCTGGATGGCCAGCAAGCCATGGGTGCAACAGTAGTCGAATTCGATTCCTTGGCCGATGCGATTAGGGCCTGATCCCAGCACCAATACTTTTTTCCGGGGGGAAGGGATACTCTCATTCACCTGGTCGAAGGTAGAATAGAAGTATGGGGTGCGGGCTTCAAATTCGGCCGAGCAGGTGTCCACCATTTTGTATGTGCGGGTAATGCCTATGCGTTTTCGTTTTTCATACACTTCATCTTCCGAATCGCATCGCAGCAGAATAGCCAGCTGGCGATCGGAGAAGCCCAATTGTTTGGCTTCCCGCAGCAGCTCATCGGGGATATCGTGCAAGTGATAGGTGGCCAGTTTTTTCTCCATATCCACGATGAGCTGAATTTGGTGGAGAAACCAGGGGTCAATATAGGTGAGCTGGTGAATGGTTTTGATGGAGACACCAAGCATGAGGGCATCTTTGATGCGAAAAACCCGGTCCCAGGTGGGGCGTTTGAGTTTTTCGAGCAGCTGTTCTATTTTCAGCGAGCTATTGCCATAGGAGCCCAAACCGATGGCTTCATTTTCCAATCCCTGACAAGCTTTTTGCAGGGCTTCGGGGAAGGTACGGCCAATGGCCATTACCTCTCCAACTGATTTCATTTGCAAGCCAAGGGTATCGTCGGCTCCTTTGAATTTATCGAAATTCCAGCGGGGCATTTTCACGATCACATAGTCCAGTGCCGGCTCAAAATAGGCCGAGGTATTGCCTGTGATTTGGTTTTTCAATTCATCGAGGCGATATCCGATGGCCAGTTTAGCAGCAATTTTAGCAATGGGATAACCGGTGGCTTTGGAGGCCAGGGCAGAAGAGCGGCTAACGCGGGGGTTGATTTCAACGGCAATAATTTCTTCGGTTTGGGGATTCAGGGCAAATTGGACGTTACAGCCTCCGGCAAAATTGCCCATGCTGCGCATCATTTTAATGGCGGTATTTCGCATGAGCTGATAGGCAGTATCGCTCAGGGTCATGGCTGGAGCCACCGTGATGGAGTCGCCCGTATGGATGCCCATGGGATCCATGTTTTCCACGGTGCAGATGATCACTACATTATCGGCGGCATCGCGCAGCAATTCCAATTCAAATTCTTTCCAGCCGAGTACGGCTTTTTCCACCAGCACTTCATGGATTGGCGAAGCTTCCAGTCCGCGTTGCAAGGCCTCGTCGAGCTCTTCTTTGCTATGTACAAAGCTGCCGCCGGTACCCCCTAACGTATAGGAAGGCCTGATGACAAGTGGAAAGCCAATTTCCTGGGCATATTCCTTTCCTTCCAGAAAGGAATTAGCGATTCGCGAGGGGGCCACCGGCACACCTATTTCGGTCATGAACCGGCGAAATTCTTCTCTGTCCTCGGCCTTGTTGATAGCTTTGATATCCACCCCGATGAGGCGAACGCCATATTTTTCCCATAACCCCAGCTCGTCGGCTTCTTTGGCGAGATTCAGCGCCGTTTGGCCGCCCATAGTGGGCAATACGGCATCAATCTGATTTTCCTGCAGGATCTGTTCCAGGCTTTCCACCGTCAGGGGCAACAGATAGACCCGATCGGCCATCATCGGATCGGTCATGATGGTTGCCGGATTGGAGTTGATGAGGATGACCCGGATCCCTTCTTCCCGAAGGGAGCGGGCCGCCTGAGAGCCACTGTAATCGAATTCGCAAGCCTGGCCAATGATGATAGGACCGGAACCAATGATGAGTACAGAACGGATGGAATTGTCTTTGGGCATTGCTTTCAGACCAGCATTAAGGATTCAAGAAATATT
>JADGHY010000078.1 GCA_019683625.1 Thermoflavifilum sp.
GTAGTAATACAGGTAATCCAGAATATTCATATCTGTGCTATCAGATAATCTATTGATAAAATCAATGCCCGTTTTGTCTGGCCCCAAGGTGGTAAACAGAGGCTGATGAGCATGACAGCCTGAAAGAAGAATCCACAACAAGAAAAAATATCCCGTGAATTTATGGGTGTACATATCGAACTATTTAGATGAAATCAGTTCACAATTCTGTTATTCAACTCGCTCATGTGTTCAATGTTTGTGCACTTGATTGATTTTTTCAAACAACAAAGCAGTATCATTATTCCTGGCCACAAGAATATATGCTTTACCATTTTTACCGGGTATAGCCTGAATATCGCGCACTTCTCCTCTTACGAATAAGCCCGATTGTTCGGGTGTGAGGTAAGTGAAATGGCCTTTCCCATCGCCTTTGAGAAAGCATCCATAACTGGCATCATATCGGCCGATCTGGGGTTTTACCCCATAAAAATTGCCTCCTAAAAAAATATCAGGACGCCCATCTCCATCCATATCTTGTACGAGAATAGCATACACCGGGGAAAACTGGGCGCGTATGGGAAGAGGTTTTAAATCGAACTTGCCATTTCCCTCATTGATCAATACAGAAGTTTGCATCCAGGTGGCTTTTTTTACCAGAGCATTTTTCAGTTCTTCGGGTTTGAAGAGTTGAGCCATGGTTTTCCCTGCGTAATCGGCATATTTAGGAAAACGTTTTTTAAGCATGGGCAATGCGGCATACAGTTCATCTCTTAGGTAGAAAGGATAGGATTTTCCATCATCTTTATAGGAAGTAAGAATAGATTCTATTTCTCCATTCTGATCAAAATCATTGACATATAATTCCACCGGATGTTTTGCATCAGCTTGAAATTGGCTATTTAATCCCAAGTTGCCTAACACAAAATCCATTTTGCCATCTCCATTCAGATCGGCTGCCTGAATGCAATTCCACCAGCCATTGCTGTTCGGTATTTCCATCCATTTGCTGAATCTGCCGTGTTCGTTTTTAAATATAGTAATAGGCATCCATTCACCCACTACCACCAGATCCGTTTGTCCGTCGCCATCTGCATCCGCCCAGCAGGCATCTGTTACCATTCCAATCTGGCTGAGTCCAGGAGCCAATTGATCGGTAACATCTTTAAAATGTCCATGCCCATCATTTTGCAACAGGTAGGATCTGGGATTAGCACCATAAATACCGGGTACATCTCGTCCGCCAATGAATAAATCCGGATAACCATCCTGATTAAAATCAAACACCTTTACACAAGAAGCATTTACCGAAATATCGGAGGAGAAAGCTTGTTGCAATCTGGTAAATTGCCCTTTGCCGTTATTGATATATACCCTTGGCATGAGCCAGGGTGAGCCCACATCATCTTCATTGCCGCCGGATACCACAACCAAATCCGGATAGCCATCGCGATTGATATCTGCAAATGCAACTCCAATATCCTCAAAACGTTTATCTGCATCCAGTGCAGGTTCTGCCATGCGTTTGAAATGCCCGTCGGGCAGCTGAATGAAAATCTTTCCCGGATCGTCTCTGGCTCCTCCGATAAAAAAATCCGGCAGTCCGTCACCATTGATATCTGCTACGGCTATTTTAGGACCTTCCGTGGAAAGAAGCTCGGGCAAAAGATTTTCCCGATAAAAATCAATAAAATGAATATCTTCCTTATGTTGAATATCCCCTATCACAGCCTGTTTGGTGATTTCTTGATAAAAAGGATGATAGGAAGGCGGGCGGTAGATGAAGGAATCATGAGCTTGTTGTTGATATAAAGTCAGGGTTTGATTCACGGCAACATTTTTTAATACCTGCATTTCATGTTTCTTATCAGGCCATATTACGATGATGGAGTCAATGCTTTTCGCATGGTCGAGCCCGAACACCAGTGTGGGATCAACACTCGATTCAAAACCGCGTTGGGGGAATTCTTGTTGCATCTGCTGGATGCCATTCGCATAAACCGTTACTTTAGCACCTATGCCAAAGGTGTTTTTATCGTCACCTTTCAGCCGGATACGGATATAGCTTTTATGATAACGTTCCGTAGTCATGTTTCGATAAATGAAACAGGGCATGTTTACGTTATTCACTACCAGGTCCAGATCACCATCATTATCCAGATCACCGTATGCAGCTCCGTTGCTGAATCCCGGCATTCCTAATCCTAACATGTAAGCTTCGTTCCGGAAATGAAGGTTATGTTGATTGATAAAGGCATAATTGGGAATAGGCGTGGAGGGTATTTTATCCTGAAATTCGCGAAAATCAAAATGTCCTCTCTCGGCCACCCTTCTTTTGTTCTCATCGTTAGCAAAGAAATCTATGAAGTCCTGATTGGTAAGATCTTTATAAATGCCGTTTGATACAAAAAGATCTTTCCATCCATCGTTGTTCATGTCAAAAGCCAAAGCTCCCCAGCTCCAATCCGTGGCATAGACGCCGGCCAGCTGGCCAATCTCGCTAAAAGTACTGTCACCATTGTTTAATTGCAGCATATCGCGCATATACTGATGATGGAAAGGGTTCTCTAACTTGTCGGTATTGGGATTATAATCATCGAAATGAGATGTTAACTTCAAACGATAGTCTTCCTCAGGCAACATATCGGTGGTATAGATATCCTGCCAACCATCGTTGTTGATATCGGCCATGTCTGCCCCCATAGATGATAAGCTGGTATGGCCCATTGCAGCATCGAGCATTTCTGTAAATGTACCGTCGCGATGGTTGAGGTACAGATAATCCCGTTCAAAAAAATCATTGGATACGTAGATATCTGGCCACATATCTCCGTTTACATCACCTACGCTCACTCCTAATCCAAAACCAATTACACTTCCGTAAATATGGGCTGAATCACTCACATCGGTAAAATGATTGCCGTCATTCCGCATGAGTTTATCCCCTCCATAGGGATCGCGTTTGTTGCGCAGCTGAGCCCGGTCATATCCAAAACTGCCTATGGGGCGAAAGCTGTTTTCTAAAATAAAGCAATCCAAATCACCATCGCCATCATAATCAAAGAATGAAGCATGGGTGGTGAATCCGCCTTTATCCTGCAAACCATACGCAGCAGCTTCATCTTTAAAATGTGGGATTCCCTGTTTATCAACACCCTGATTGATCCATAACACATTGGCCCGATCATCGCCCGGTAAATTGCCGCTGTTGCACAGGTAAATATCTAACAGGCCATCGCCATTGACATCAACCATAGCCACACCGGTAGACCATTTCACTTTTCGTTGATTTAATCCTGCTGCAGCAGTAACATCTTTAAAATGCCAATGGCCTTCATTCAAATACAATTTGCATTCCCCCTGATTAGACACCAGAAAAATATCTGCCCAACCATCCTGATTCACATCACCGATAGCCACGCCTCCACCATTATAAAAGTTTCGGTAATTAAACACATTAAACTGATCGGTAGGGACTACCTTGTTTTCAAAATCAATCCCTGTTTGCCTGGCCGAGAGCTGCACAAATAAAGGGTCTTGAGGTGGATGATAGTTGTTTTTCCCCGATCGGCAAGCCTGCAAATAAAATAAGATTAGCGTAAGAAAAATGAAAACCCCAAAGACAAAGGATCTCCTTGCACCGGAAACAGCATACATGCTCACTCCATTTGGTCAAATATAGTCTTTAAACTGGAACATCAGGTGGTCAACAAGAACAAGCACCTTAATGGCCAGATTGTATGGTCATCAAGATGCTTGTTCAAGCTATTTTCCGCAATTCAGGCTGACTTAAATATCCGTTAATAGCCCGGGTTTTGTTTGAGATTGGGGTTAGCTGTAATTTGTTGGGCGGGTATAGGATAAATATAGAGGTGATGATCTGAAGGATCAGCGGGCTTGGCAGGTGTTCTCGCACCGCTAAAATAGGGAGTACCCGAGGCCACTTCAAAGCGAATCAGATCCTGCCGGCGGAAACCTTCCCAGGCCAGTTCCCGCGCACGTTCTGCTAAGATATTGTCCAGGGTTAAATTAGCTAATGTCCAATCATGCAAATTATTGCCGTACGCACGTTCCCGAATTTTATTGACGAGATTTAAAGCGTCAAGCAAATTGATGCCCAACCTCACTTCACATTCAGCTTTCATTAAAAGGATATCGGCATACCGGAAGAGCACCACATCGTTGCTTTGGCTACCTGCTGTGCCGGCCTCAGGGAAATATTTGATATTGCGCAGGCCGGCAAGCCTGAAGCTGTCTGCAGAATTGGATAGTTGCAGCACATACGGAGAAAACTTAAGCGGCAAGCCGGTTTGGGCGTCTTTGGTGGCCAAAGAAGGATCGGCCTGATACACATAGGTGCTTGGCGGATAATTGTAAGGAATAGCATATTGCTGGCCAATCAGGAATTGACCCGTTCTTTGGTCTTTATAGGTTCTGAGCACTTCATTGCCTTGTGTGGTGTAAGTGGAAGAAGTATCGAATTGCGCATAATAATCGGCCGTACTGGAAAATCCGTTCCACGGGCTACCAGAGAGGCCAAATGTTTTATCACTTTGGTAATGGAGGGTGGCCATTTCCATGTTGTCTCCACCAATATTGGTTTTATCAAAAGGAACAACAAAAATATTCTCGTTGCCGGCACCTACCAGATCACTATTATTCACGGCAAAATTGTCAAAGTAATTCGGAATCAGGGTGTATTTACCCGAATTGATGATGGAGTCACAAGCGGCTATGCAGTCCTGCCACCTGGGCGTTCCGGTATATACCTGGGCATTTAAATAAATTTTGGCTAGGAGAGCAAAAGCCATCCATTTGGTTACACGGCCATACGTGCTTGCATCTACATTGGTAGGCAAGGAATCAATATTGCTTTTGATTTCAGACTCTATAAAATTAAATACATCCTTTCTTGCACTATTGGTTACGGTATTGGGATTGGTATTGAAATCAGTAACCAGCGGCACATTTCCAAATAAGTCCATGGCCAGATAATAAAAGTAAGCCCTGAGCACTTTCAGTTCCGCATTGATTTCACCAATGGTAGCCGGCTTATTGGGCAAGCCATTGACCACACTTAAAATGAAATTGATTTTACCAATGCCATTATAAATATCACCCCAGGCGCCATTCACCACGTTGTGCCCTGTGGGCCAGGTGTGCAACCACAGCTGCTGCCATTGGGCATTATCATACCAGTCAGCCCCACGCGTGGGCACAATCACTTCATCACTCGATACTTCCTGAAGGTTAAACACATTACTGGGATTCCCGGCTATGGCGGTCAAGGCCTGATAAGCGGGGGCTAATCCTGCAGCAATCTGATCGGGTGTTTGATAAAAATTCTGAATAGGTGTAACACTATACACATGCTGGCTTAGATTCGTACATGCCTGGAAGGAAAACAGCAAAGCAACCAGCAACATAATTTTGATATATGCGCGTAACGGTTTCATATCTTCATGTTTTTGGTCAAAGAAAATAGAATGTGGCATAGATAAGGGCGAATTATTTAAAGGAAACATTCACACCAAACACAACAGACCGCGTTCTGGGATAATATCCATCGCTGCCATAATTCGCATCTATGTAGGCTTCGTTGGTATCTGCGTTTCTGATTTCCGGGTCTAATCCTCTATAAGGAGTGATAACAAACACGTTGTTAGCTGTCACATATAAATCGATGCTCCCGATACCTTTGACCTGTTTGAAAGAATAAGAAAGGGAAACATTATCCAGTCTCAGATACGAAGCATTTTCCAGCCAATGATCTGAGGCTACGGCAGCATCTTTGATACCATTGGTGAGGGCTTCTTTGGTTACATTATTACCCGGGAGGCGTTTGATAAACTCCACATCCAGCAAAGTGTTGTTGAAAATTTTCTGGCCATACACTCCTCTTAGGAAGAAGTTTAGGCTCCAATTGCCATAGGTGAGTGTGCTTCCCAATCCATAATTGAATTTTGGTGCGGGATCAATGTACCGGAAGGTTGCATTTCCATAATTGGGAATTTTTTGCCCGGCAGAATCAAACAATTGGTTGCCATTGGCATCTACACCTTCCCAATGAGGCAAGTAAAACACGTAGGGAGAATAACCCACCTTCAAATAGGTGATCGGATTGCTGCTCAATCCACGGCCTTCAGCATATCCACCGGGAATATTGTCTGTGGACAATTTATATCCGGCGTATGTGCCGGAAAGGCTGGTCACGCGGGTTTTGATGAAAGTAATTTGCCCATTGGCCGTCCAGTTGAATTTGCTGCCTTTGATGATAGTACCGTTTAAAGAAATTTCCACTCCCTTGTTGGTTAAGCTTCCCACATTGGCCAGAATGGTGTTCACATAAAAAGGAGGCACGGGTACGGTGTAGTAATAGAGCAGGTTTTTGGTCTTATCATTGAACACATTCACATCACCACCCAGGCGATCATTAAATAAGGAGAAGTTTAATCCCACGTTGAAGCCATGCCTTTCTTCCCATTTCAGATCCGGATTGGCATTCTGTGTTGGGGCATAAGATTGCGGATAGGCATAAGCCGGATTGACAGGATTGTAGTATCTGCCTATGCTTCCCACCAACAACTGGGTGGCATAGGGTGTGATAGCATCCTGGTTACCGGTAACGCCATAGCCGACTTTAATTTTGAGATCGTTCACCCACGATAGATTTCGCATAAATCCTTCTTCACTCAATCTCCATGCTGCCGATACGGCCGGGAAATTACCCCACCGGTTGTTCACCCCAAATTTTGACGAACCGTCACGCCGGAAACTGGCATCAATATAATATTTCCCTCTGTAATTATAGGTGATACGGCCAAGGAAGGAAATCAAAGTGTATTCTTCTTTGTAGGAAGAAATTTGATTAAATGCGGTATTACCGTTCTGCAGGGCGTTATCCTGGTTATCTTCTACCAGATATTGCTGGCCAGCAGCCCGGAAATTATCGTACAGGAAATTGTTGTATTCATATACACCCGTGAAATCAAAATTGTGAACGTTATTCCAGGTATGGGTGTATTCAATATGGATGTTCCCTTTCTTGGAATTTCTGTTTTCGCTGTATTTCGCTGCGTTGTTGATATTCCCGACTCCCGGCAGGGTAGGCTGGAAAAAGTCTGTCTGCTTATTGAAATAGGACAAAGAGCCCAACACACCCAATTTTAAGCCGGTCAATAATTCATAATCAGCACCTGCACTGTAAATATTCAAATTTTCTGTTCCCCGGTTCAATTGCAACATTTGCTGGGCTACCGGATTTTGTTGTTCAAAATCGAAGAAGCCAAAATAACTGCCATCCGGATTGTACACAGGATAAGTTGGCGGAGTGGAAAACACGTAGGTGAATATACTATAATCCACATATTTCCGGTTGGTTCGGGTGCTTAGCAAGCCATAATTTAACGTGAGTTTATCGTTTAAGGCTTTCTGTTGGGCATTGAACCGAAGGCCCGTTTCATTCTTTCCGGAGTTGATGACAATGCCTTGTTGGTTGATGTAGTTGCCTGCAGCAGAGTAGGTAAATTTATCCGTACCTCCGCTGATCATCAAATTGTGGGCATGGCTAAAAGCCGTTTGGGTGATGGCTTTTTGCCAGTTGGTATTCGCTCCTTTATCCAGGCTTTGCTGGTAGTTGCCCAGTTGTTTGGTGGCTGTTCGCCATTCATCTGCCGTGAGCAGGTCATAATATTTAGCTTGCCAGTCGAGCCCCACATAACCGTTATACGTTACGCGAGTTTGTCCGGCGCGGCCTTTTTTGGTGTTGATGATGATCACGCCGTTTGCACCACGTGAACCGTAAATAGCTGTTGCAGACGCATCCTTTAAGACATCGTAAGATTCAATATCACCGGGAGGAATGTTGGCAATTTGCGAAGGATCGTCCAGGGGCACGCCATCTACGACAATCAACGGGGTTTGCCCACCTGTGATGGAAGTCTGTCCCCGCAGGCGGATGATGACATTCTGATTAGGATCTCCACCCGGTTGGGTGATCACCAAACCCGCCACCTTCCCCTGGATTTGCTGCATGGGATTGGTGACGATCCCTTTGTTGAAGTCTTTGTTGGAAATGCTGCTGATGGCTGCACTCACATCCTGTGCCTTCTGGGTGCCATAGCCCACTACCACCACTTCCTGCAGGGCCTCACCGGGACTGAGCGATACATTGATTTCACTTCCGGTGATGGGTTTCTCCTGATTTTGGTATCCCACAAAGGAGAAAATTAAAGTTTTGGCTTCAGGAGGCACACTGAGCTGATATTGACCCTGAGCATTGGTGGTAGTTCCCACTCCCGAAACTTCCTTAACGCGTACGGTAACTCCGGCCATCGGCGAGCCCGACTGGGCATCTACCACTTTTCCGGAGATGGTACGGGATTGGGCAAATGCAAAACTCGATGAGGTAAAAATGAGAAGCAAAGCCAACAGGTGGCTGGTAAGTGTACGTCTGTGCATCATACAGATAAACGTTTATGGGTAAAGGAATCAGGTTTGCCATTTTTTACATCCGTTCAATAGGGCATAGCGTATTTTCAACGCAATATAAGAGAAGTTAAAAAT
>JADGHY010000079.1 GCA_019683625.1 Thermoflavifilum sp.
TTTAAGAAGAAATCCCCAAACATATTTTGCCAGTTCATCCTGATGCGGCCGGTTGATAGCCGAAAAGCGGACTTTCCCTAATTTTACCGCAAAGTTCACAAAATAGCTGTAAAGCTTTTGTGAATTTTCGTTTATACTTGCCTGGCTTTTTATCATATTGGTATCATCGTATTTTAAACACTTGGCATGACCCAATACCCGTTGAAAAGAATATGGTTAATTGACGATGATCCCATTCATCAACAGATTGCCGTGTTGATGCTGCAAAAATCAGAGGTGGTTCAGGAAGTCACTACTTTTCAGGAAGCCCAGGCAGCATTGGATCACATCAAGGCACATGCTGATGAACCGGAAGCTTTGCCTGAAGTTATTTTGCTTGACTTAAACATGCCGGTAATGGATGGATGGGCTTTTCTGGATGCGTTTGAACAGATGCGCAATGGCCTGCTTTCAACAGTGCACGTGTTTATTTATACCTCTTCTATTAATTATCACGACAGGTTGCGGGCACATCAATATCCCAGTGTCACGGGTTATTTGGTGAAGCCTTTATCGAAAGAAGATATCCAACGGATTGCCAACATCGGGCATGCTTCATGAGCGCTTCTTTTAGCAAGCATGTTTTAACAAATGAATAGCTTCCGCAGGATTGGGAGCGTGAAATACACTGCTTCCTGCCACCAATACATCGGCTCCGGCCCGGAAAATTTCGGCAGCATTTTGTAGATCAACTCCTCCATCCACTTCAATTTTGGCAGAGGAACCTGTTTTGAGAATCTTTTCTTTCATCTGCCGGATTTTATGCAGGCTATGGGAAATAAATTGTTGTCCGCCAAATCCCGGATTCACACTCATGATCAGCACAATGTCAATCATGTGCACCATGTCGTCGAGCACGTGGATGGGCGTGTGCGGGTTTAAAGCTACGCCAGCCTGCATGCCCAGCTGATGAATGCGTTCGATATAGCGATGCAAATGCAAGCTGGCTTCGTAGTGCAGGATCAGATGATGTACGCCCAGCTCATAAAAAGTTTCAATGTATCGTTCGGGTTGTATAATCATGAGATGTACATCCAGCGGCTTTTTGCAAAGTCTGGCCACACTTTCCACTACAGGCATACCAAAGCTGATGTTGGGCACAAAAACGCCATCCATGATGTCGAGATGAAGCCAGTCGGCCTCGCTCTGGTTGACGAGTTCTACGGCCTCTGCGAGATGCAGGAAATCGGCCGCAAGAAGCGATGGAGCAATATAGATTGGTCTGGACAAGATGATGTATATTTTTGATGGTTAAGGATGCATACCCAGTCTTTCCAAAGCCTGCCGGGCATCGTCGGCTTGCTTGTTGAACACCAGTGAACGCCGGTAATCCAGCACGGCACGGGCTGTATCACCCATTTTTTCCCAGCAGCTGCCCCGCAGGAAATACACCCTGTCGTTGGCAGGAGCCATCCGCTGAGCAAGATTAAGAATGGTGAGACCCCGCGAAAAAGCATGTTGCTGCAGGTAAATATTGGCCAGCAACAAATAAGCATCTGTATAAAACGCATCGGTGTTGATGCAATGATTCAGCAGTTTGATCGCCTGTTGCGGTTGATGCATCTGCGCATAATATGCGGCTTGTGCGTAGATGGGCTCTGCTGCCGTGGTATCTACCCTTTCAGCCTCACGATACCATTTCAGGCAAGCAGGGTTACGCGTGGCTGCCAGCAAATCGCCCATAGCCATTAACGCCTCATAATTATCAGGTGAACGTTTAACGGCTTCCTGCATAGAAGCTATGGCTGCGGCTGTATCGCCCATGCCTTGATAAACCCTCGACTCCAATCCGTATATTTCGGCTACAGGCGGGTATTGCCTGCGCAGGTTGCTTAATACTTTCAAGGCTTCTGTATAAGCTTTTGCATGGTACAATACATTGGCATATTCCATTTGGTAAACCAAACTTTCGCTTTTTAACTCCACGGCTCTGCGCATGTATTTGCGCGCCTGCTCGAGGCTGTCTTGCTGAAAATACAATTCACCCAACTGAAAATAATATTGTGCTTCCTGAGGGCGCATTTGTAAGGCTTTCCGGATGTCCATGTCCGCAAGCCGATATTGTTGCATCCGTGCCAGCTCCTGTGAGCGGTGGGCATATAAGTCGGCATTGCCTGGGAAGGAACGGATGGAATCCGTGATTTTACCTACCAGCCCTTCATGCAGGATGGCCTGTTGTTCAGCGGTATAAGTTGGCTCTTGATGATGGCAGCTCATGGCTAATAAGGCCATTAGGCCAATCAAACAGGAGCATAAATCAACCCGATAGCTGCTCATTTTTTCCTTCTGCATGCCCACAAATCTAAGCATAAATTAGGCAGTGGTATATGAACACCAGGAGGTTGAACTGTTTGCCCCAACTGTAAAACTTTGATTCCGCGACATATTTTAGCCCTTACCCCATGCTGTTTTCAGCGATTCTATGGTATCTTTGGGCGGCAACCCAAAAGCCTGCAAGATGTCAAGACGATTGGAAAGATCTGTATTTGGCCGGCCCGAAGATGCGGGGAAGGTGATGACGCTGGAAGAAGGGATGGATTTGCTCAACCAATGGGTTAAAAACCCGCGTTTGCAATTGCACATGCGACAGGTGGCTCATCTGATGAAATGCTGGGCGGCAGAGCGCTTGCAGCTTTCTGCGGCCGATCAGCATCGCTGGTACATGGCGGGGCTATTACACGATGCCGACTGGGAAAAATGGCCCGATGCCCATTGCAGTCGCATCATCGAGGAATTGGAACATCGGCATCAGGATCCTGAAATCATTCATGCCATTGCCTCACATGGGCCTCATCACTTTGGAGTCATACCTGTAAGTGCTATGGATAAAATGCTTTATGTATTTGATGAGTTATCCGGACTCATCCATGCCTATTCCTTGATGCGGCCAGAAGGATATACAGGTATGGAAGTGAAAGGGGTTCTGAAGCGATTCAAAGAAAAAAAATTTGCAGCCAATGTATCCCGGGAAGAAATCCTGGAAGCTTGTACATTGGCTGAGCTTCCCCTGGAAGAGGTGATCGCATTTATCATTCCTCGTCAGGCACAGGTGGCTTAGGCAATCAGCTATGTTGGGCGTGCAGGGATACCGGCAGGATAAGATTTGCGTAAGTAATATGACCCTGTTGATCTACGATTCCGATGAGGTAATAAGTGGGATCGCCTTTGGGATGGGTGTCTGTAAATTGGAAATGTCCGGCATCCTTGCTGGTAATTTGCAACTCCCCGATGGCGCATAGCTGGTGGCTATCCACCCCGGAATAAATTCGGAACGCCGCCACCTGCGATAAATCGCCTTTATAGGTAAATGACAGATACACGGTATTCCCCTGGGCATATCCAGTAAATTCACTGATGGCAGATGTCTCGGTTTGGACAACCGGTTGTTGGGGAACAGCAAAATGGTCGTCTATTTTTGAGCAAGCATTCAATGCCAGCAGCAGAAATAATAGTGTAGATATTTTTTTCATATCACATCCTTTGTGAACAAAAACCCGCATGTACGCATGCGCTGGTTTTTCACAGGATGTGGGAAACTATGGCAAACATAAAGGATTCTGTCCGCTGCAGGGAGGTTAATTTGGTAAACGCAAGAGCTGGCTTCGGGAAAGCCCGCTTATCGGAAAGGAAGGGTACGGCATGCTCGTGAAATCAGCGCAGCAGGGTAAGCACGCCTTTCTTAAACATCACAGGGCCATCGGGGGTCTCGCGATATTTCACCCACCAAGCATATCCGCCGGCATCGCATGGCTGACCGTGGAAAGTACCATCCCATCCCTGCGTCCAGTCGTGTGTCAGGAAAAGCAGTTGTCCCCATCGGTTAAAGATGCGCAATTCAAAATCAAACACTTGGTGAAGTACTTTAGGCCTGAATACATCGTTGTGTCCGTCGTGATTTGGTGTGAAAGCATTCGGCATGATGATGTCGCCCACGCAATCGCTCGCAGGCTCGAGCATGACGGAATCGGTGGCTATGCCGCACACATTAAATGCCTGCACGCGATAAAGGCCTGGCTGTGTTGCCGTGTAATTGGGTCCATAGGTACCATCTTGCCAGCGGTATCCCTCCACATGCTCGCCCAATGCCCGCAACAACAGGCGATCCCCTGCACAGATCAGGCTATCATCGGCCAAAAGCCTCACGGCTGGCGAAAATCCCTGACTTACCTTCACTGTGTCTATCCGGGTATAATTGCAAATCGCTCCGTTGATCAGTACCGTGTATATGCCTGGCGTATCTATGGTGATCCGGGGCGTAGTGGCTCCGGTATTCCACATATAAGCAATGGCATCGGGCGAAGAAGCATCCAGCTGCAGGATTTGGTTGGGACAAAGCGTGGCAGCAGGATTGAGTTTGGGTAAGGTATTGGCCAGTAAGTTCACCCGAATCGTATCGATGCGCAAGCAAAAGCCGTTTGAGGTGATGACCCAGTAGGTGCCGGGTTGAGAAACAATCAGGCTATCGGCCTGTGTCTGGTTATTCCATTGAAAGCTATAATCTTCGCCGGAAGGAGCCTGGGCACGGAGGGTGATTTGTTGGCCTTCGCAGATATTCACCTGTTTTTCCAGGCTAAGCCTGGGCAGCGGATGCACATGCAGATGCACGGAATCTACTGCACTGCAGCCAAAAGTATTGATCACCTGCACGCGGTACACGCCTCCGGATGATGATTCGGTGGGCATGAGGGTGATTTGACGAGTAGTATCTCCTGTGCTCCAACGATAAGCAATGCCATCATCACCAGCATCCAGGGTAATAGGATGGTTTTCACAGGTACTGGTATCATGCGTCAGCCGCAGGTTAGGCAAAGGAAGCGCTTTCAGGTGAATAGTGTCTGTCTGGCTACATCCCCAGGAATTAGTTACCCTTACCCAATAAATTTTATCTTTATCTACCTGTGCCTCAATGCTATCCTGGGTTTCCCCGGTGTTCCACAAAAGGCGGCCCGCCTCTTGCCCTCCCGATGCTCGGGTTAATTCATGTGCCCATAAAATGATGCTTGCACCCTGACACAAAGCCGTGTCACCCGAAAGTTCAATGATGGGCAGGGGATGGATTTGCAGCTGCAGGGTATCGGCTGCCGAGCAGCCATTGGCGTCAGTGACCTTCACCCAGTAAATACCCGCTGTATCGGTAATGATGGATGAAGAAGTTTGTCCTGTACTCCACAGATAAGTCGATCCTACATTACCGGCATTGAGGGTTAGGCTTTCTCCCTGGCAGATGGCGGTATCGTTGCCGAGGTTGACGATGGGCAGGGGATGGATTTGCAGCTGCAAAGTATCGCTGGCTGAGCAGCCATAGCTGTTGGTGACCTTCACCCAATAGGAACCTGCGGTGTTTACGGTGATGGATGATGAGGTTTGATTGGTACTCCACAGATAGTTTGCACCGGGATTATCGGCATTGAGCGTCAAACTTTCGCCCTGGCAGATGGCAGTATCGTTGCCGAGGTTCACGATGGGCAAAGGATGGATTTGGAGCTGCAGGGTATCGCTGGCTGAGCAGCCATTGGCATCGGTGACCTTTACCCAGTAAATACCCGCTGTATCGGTAGTGATGGATGAAGAAGTTTGACCGGTACTCCACAGATAAGTTGATCCTACATTACCGGCATTGAGGGTTAGGCTTTCTCCCTGGCAAATGGCAGTGTCGTTGCCGAGGTTGACGATGGGCAGGGGATGGATTTGCAGTTGCAAAGTATCGCTGGCCGAGCAACCATTGGCATCGGTGACCTTCACCCAGTAAATACCCGTTGTATCGGTAGTGATGGATGAAGAAGTTTGACCGGTACTCCACAAGTAAGTAGATCCTACATTACCGGCATTGAGGGTTAGGCTTTCTCCCTGGCAGATGGCGGTATCGTTGCCGAGGTTGACGATGGGCAGGGGATGGATTTGCAGCTGCAAAGTATCGCTGGCTGAGCAGCCATTGGCATCAGTGACCTTTACCCAGTAAATACCCGCTGTATCGGTAGTGATGGATGAAGAAGTTTGACCGGTACTCCACAGATAAGTTGATCCTACATTACCGGCATTGAGGGTTAAGCTTTCGCCCTGGCAGATGGCGGTATCGTTGCCGAGGTTGACGATGGGCAGGGGATGGATTTGCAACTGCAAAGTATCGCTGGCCGAGCAGCCATTGGCATCGGTGACCTTCACCCAATAGGCGCCAGCGGTGTTTACGGTGATGGATGATGTGGTTTGACCTGTACTCCACAGATAAGTAGATCCTACATTACCGGCATTGAGGGTTAAGCTTTCGCCCTGGCAGATGGCGGTATCGTTGCCGAGGTTCACGATGGGCAGGGGATGGATTTGCAGTTGCAAAGTATCGCTGGCTGAGCAGCCATTGGCATCGGTGACCTTCACCCAATAGGAGCCTGCGGCGTTCACGGTGATGGATGAAGAAGTTTGTCCTGTACTCCACAGATAAGTCGATCCTACATTACCGGCATTGAGGGTTAGGCTTTCGCCCTGGCAGATCGCAGTATCGTTGCCGAGGTTCACGATGGGCAGGGGATGGATTTGCAGTTGCAAAGTATCGCTGGCTGAGCAGCCATTGGCATCGGTGACCTTTACCCAGTAAATACCCGCTGTATCGGTAGTGATGGATGGAGAAGTTTGACCGGTACTCCACAAGTAAGTAGATCCTACATTACCGGCGTTGAGGGTTAGGCTTTCTCCCTGGCAGATGGCGGTATCGTTGCCGAGGTTGACGATGGGCAGGGGATGGATTTGCAGTTGCAGGGTATCGCTGGCCGAGCAGCCATTGGCATCGGTGACCTTCACCCAATAGGAGCCAGCGGTGTTTACGGTGATGGATGAAGAAGTTTGTCCCGTACTCCACAGATAAGTTGATCCTACATTACCGGCGTTGAGGGTTAGGCTTTCGCCCTGGCAGATGGCGGTATCGTTGCCGAGGTTGACGATGGGCAAAGGATGGATTTGCAGTTGCAAAGTATCGCTGGCCGAGCAGCCATTGGCATCGGTGACCTTCACCCAATAGGTGCCTGCAGTGTTCACGGTGATGGTTTGTCCGTTTTGTCCTGTACTCCAGAGGTAAGTCGATCCTACATTACCGGCGTTGAGGGTTAGGCTTTCTCCCTGGCAGATGGCGGTATCGTTGCCGAGGTTGACGATGGGCAGGGGATGGATTTGGAGCTGCAAAGTATCAGCAGCCGAGCAGCCATTGGCATCGGTGACCTTCACCCAATAGGTGCCTGCAGTGTTCACGGTGATGGTTTGTCCGTTTTGTCCTGTACTCCAGAGGTAAGTCGATCCTACATTACCGGCATTGAGGGTTAGGCTTTCTCCCTGGCAGATGGCAGTATCGTTGCCGAGGTTGACGATGGGCAGGGGATGGATTTGGAGCTGCAGGGTATCGCTGGCCGAGCAGCCATTGGCATCGGTGACCTTTACCCAGTAGGAACCTGCAGTGTTCACGGTGATAGATGGTGTGGTTTGATTGGTACTCCACAAGTAAGTCGATCCTACATTACCAGCGTTGAGGGTTAGGCTTTCTCCCTGGCAGATGGCGGTATCCTTGCCGAGGTTGACGATGGGCAGGGGATGGATTTGGAGCTGCAGGGTATCGGCAGCCGAGCAGCCATTGGCATCGGTGACCTTTACCCAGTAAATACCCGCTGTATCGGTAGTGATGGATGGAGAAGTTTGACCGGTACTCCACAAGTAAGTAGATCCTACATTACCGGCGTTGAGGGTTAAGCTTTCCCCCTGGCAGATGGCGGTGTCGTTGCCGAGGTTCACGATGGGCAGGGGATGGATTTGCAGCTGCAGGGTATCAGCAGCTGAGCAACCATAGCTGTTGGTGACCTTTACCCAGTAAATACCCGATGTATCGGTAGTGATGGATGCAGAAGTTTGACCGGTACTCCACAAGTAAGTAGATCCTACATTACCGGCATTGAGGGTTAGGCTTTCTCCCTGGCAGATGGCAGTATCGTTGCCGAGGTTGACGATGGGCAGGGGATGGATTTGCAGTTGCAAAGTATCGCTGGCTGAGCAGCCATTGGCATCGGTGACCTTCACCCAATAGGAGCCTGCGGTGTTTACGGTGATGGATGGAGAAGTTTGACCGGTACTCCACAGATAAGTTGATCCTACATTACCGGCATTGAGGGTTAGGCTTTCGCCTTGGCAGATGGCGGTATCGTTGCCGAGGTTGACGATGGGCAGGGGATGGATTTGCAGTTGCAAAGTATCGCTGGCCGAGCAGCCATAGCTGTTGGTGACCTTCACCCAATAGGAACCTGCGGTGTTTACGGTGATGGATGATGAGGTTTGATTGGTACTCCACAGATAGTTTGCCCCGGGATTACCGGCATTGAGGGTTAAGCTTTCGCCCTGGCAGATGGCAGTGTCGTTGCCGAGGTTCACGATGGGCAGGGGATGAACGAGTAAGAAAATGATATTGGAATACAATCCGCAATCCGGGTCCCCGGCAGCAGAGGCTGGGCTAACCAGCAATCTGTAA
>JADGHY010000080.1 GCA_019683625.1 Thermoflavifilum sp.
ATATAAAGCAAGCCGTCTACACCACCCAGATCAATGAATGCTCCAAAGTCAGTGATATTTTTAATAGTACCTTCCAGCACCTGGCCTTTTTCCAGCTTGGAAATGATTTCCATGCGCTGCTGCTCAATATCGCTTTCAATCAACGCCTTATGCGACACCACGGCATTCTTGATGGCTTCATTGATCTTCACCACTTTAAACTCCATGGTCTTGCCCACAAACTGGTCGTAATCGGTGATGGGCTTCACGTCGATCTGAGAACCGGGCAAGAAGGTTTCCATGCCATGGATGTCCACAATCAATCCACCTTTTGTCTTGCTGGTGACTGTACCCGTAATCACTTCTCCGGTCTTGTAAGCCTCCACGATGCGTTCCCATGCCCTCAAGAGCCGGGCTTGTTTGCGGCTAAGCACCAGTTGGCCGTTGCGGTCTTCTTTTTCCACCACCAACACTTCCACTTCATCACCAATCTTTAGGCCTGGCATGTCGCGGAATTCATTTAGGGAAACCAGTCCATCGGATTTGTAACCGATGTGAATGATGGCGTCGGAATCGGTTAGCCCCACCACAGTGCCCTTGATGATTTCGTTTTCCTCGATGTTGCGGAAGGTTCTCTCGTAAGTTTTTTCATACCGTTCCCACTCTTCAGGGCTATAGGTGGAAACATGCTTTTTGTTAATGCTCCAGTCAAAGTCATCATGTGCGGAGCTTTCTGCCTGGGCGGCAGATACGGAAACGGACTGCTCCTGTGGCTGAGCAGCATTTTCCTGAGAAGATGATGGGTGTTGTTGCAATTCTTGGTCTGCCAAATTTAAGTCCTCCTTTTTGTGAAATTTTTTTGTCAGAAACGGATTGCAAAGATAGGGCAAATTTCGAATGCAGAAAATTTGTCCGTTATTTTGTGAGAGGAAAAGGAGCCCTGATGAAACAATTTGAAGTGCCGCCTGCTTATCGGAGTCAGCTGATCAGCCGCATCAAACAGCAAAGGCGAGTGGCCGACCGCATGAAAAAGGATTTTAGCCCCACCCGGTTCACCATTGGGCGGATGACTGTGTTGTTGGCCAGGCATTTTGGTTTTTGTTACGGGGTTGAAAACGCCATCGAAATTTCGTTCAAGGCTGTGGAAGCCCATCCCGATAAGCGCATTTTCCTGTTAAGCGAGATGATTCACAATCCATTGGTGAATGCCGATCTGGCACGCCGGGGGGTACGGTTCATCATGGATACCCATGGCCACCAGCTTATTCCGTGGGAAGAGTTAAGGCCAGAGGATATTGTGATTATTCCGGCTTTTGGCACAACTCTGGAAATTGCCGATCAGCTTCATCGCATGGGCATTTCCCCGATTGCTTACAACACTACCTGCCCGTTTGTGGAACGCGTATGGAACAAGGCCTCCCAGATTGGCCAGAAAGGATACACTATTGTTATTCATGGCAAACCTCAACACGAGGAAACCCGTGCCAGCTTTTCGCACAGCGCTTCTTTGGCTCCTACGGTTATCGTCAGGGATATGCATCAGGCGCGCCAATTGGCCGAATTCATCACGCACCAACGTCCCGCAGCGGAATTTTTTGACATCTTCCATGGCCAATATTCCAGGAACTTCAACCCCGAAACAGACTTGCAACGTATAGGTGTGGTTAACCAAACAACCATGCTTGCCAGCGAAACCCAGGCTATTGCCGATTACCTCAAACAGGTGATGGCATCTTATTACCAGCTTAGCGAGGAAAATATAGATACCCATTTTGCAGATACTCGCGACACGCTTTGCTATGCCACAAACGATAACCAGACCGCTGTGATACGCATGCTCGACGAAGCAGCCGATTTTGCGATTGTGGTGGGTGGATACAATAGCTCCAATACCTCACATCTTGTTGAACTCTGTGCAGAAAAACTGCCTACCTATTTTATCTGCGGCCCCGAAGAAATTCAGGATAATGGCGATATCCAGCATTGGGATATCTGGCAGAAACAAAAAATCCGTTCTTCACGTGTCATTCCTGATGAAGGTGCTTTCACCCTGATGCTCACCAGTGGGGCTTCCTGCCCTGATGCGCTCGTGGAAGCCGTGATTCATCGCCTGGTTCAGGTTGCTAACATTCCTGAAACCACTTGGGAGTCCTTCCTGCATCAAACCGTTTTCACATAAAAATCCGGTGCAACAATAGCCGCTGCACCGGATGCCTTGGGGAAGGGGAGCACAAACAATGGGGAAAACTGTCAACCTTATTTTCCAAATGTAATATATTAACGGGATACGCTAAGCTTCATTTTAGTATCCGGTTAGCATGGTTTTAAAAACGGCACTACCCGGTTTATCAGCGGTTAACTTTTGCTACCCAATCCTGAAAATCCTGCAGCCTGCGCCGCGCTATCTCTATCTCTGTGCCATCGTCCATAATGACATAAGGATGGCTGCCCTTAACAAATTGATGAATGTGCTGACAGTTGATCAGATGGGATTGATGAATGCGAAAGAATTGATGATCTTCCAACAAAAACTCAAATTCCTTTAAAGTCCTGCATACTACCAGAACTGGCTGATGGGTAAAATACACCCGGGTATAGCTGCCCAGCGCTTCACAACGGATGATGTGCTTAACCTGTACAAATTGAAATCCTCTTGCAATAGGCAAGGCAATCTTTTGTTCCTGATCGTGTTGCTGATGAAGGTTATAAACCAGTGTCAAGAGATGATTTTCTGAAATAGCCTGCTGTTGACGCTTGTCAATACATTTTTGGATGGCGGCCTGTAATTCAGCCGGAGAATAAGGTTTCAGAATATAATCTAAAGCGTTAAACTTGATGGCTTTTAAAGCATAATTTTCATAGGCAGTAACAAAAATCACTTCAAATGACGGACGTTGAAAAAATTGAAACAGCCCAAAACCATTTATAGAGGGCATCTCAATGTCTAACATCACCAGTTGAGGAACATGCTGCCGAATAGCCTTTACGGCTTGTTCCACACTTCGGCTTTCAGCCACCACTTCAACTTCTGGCACATGTAGCCTGATCATGGTCTTGAGTGTGTCAAGGCATTCCTGCTCATCATCTACAAGCAATGTTCTGATTTTTTCAACTGGCATATTTATATTTTCATGAATAAGCAAATTCAACGGGTAATTCCAAAACCACTTTTGTTCCGCACGGGCAATCCTGCTCATCCAACAAATCAATGATCTGAATCTGTTGCAGATTAAAAGATGTGGAATGTTGCAACAGTTTTAACCTCTCCTCCGTTAACCGCAAACCCATAGACACATGTTGGGGATTTTTTTGCATCTTAATGGCTTCGGCTCTTTGCCTGCCAATTCCATTATCTTCTATTTCCACCCTCAGTTTCTGTTGAGCCTGTAATTTCATAGAAATTTTTAACACTCCGCCTCCTTTCTTGGGCGCAAGGCCATGCCAGATGGCATTTTCAACAAATTGCTGGATCATTAAAGGTGCTATCATCACATCATCTGTGTCAATGCCTTCATCAATTCGCAGGATAAATACAAAACTGTGATTGCAACGCAGATTTTCCAGTTCCACGTATATCGATAAAAACTCCAGCTCTTTTGATAATGGAATAAAATCTCTTTCACTGTTCTCCAGAATCATCCGGATTAATCTTGCAAATTTGGTTAAATAATCTGATGCTTCTTCCGGCTGATTTGTCCAGATGTATTTGTGAATAGAATTTAAACTATTGAAGATAAAATGCGGATTCATTCTGGATCGTAAAGATTGCAACTCCAGCTGCAAGGATTTCTGGTGTGCTTTTAATTCCCTGTGCCGGATGAAAAAATATCCAATCCCTATCATGACCACTATAAGCCCAAGCAAGGATAAAGCTAAAATCAAATTGCGATTAGACTCCAAATCTTTCAGATAAGCTTCTTTTTTGAGCAATTGTATTGCCGCATTTTTCTTATCGAGCTGATACAACACTTCTAACTCGGCCATACGATTGTTGAGTTTCTCATTAAGCAAACTATCCTTATAGTTCAGCGCCTTCTCTAACATCTGCATAGATTGCTCATATCTCCCCAACTTAGCATAATATTCCTGCAAAGCCTGATAGGCTTTCATGATAAGTGACTTTGAGCCTATTGATTGCGCAATGTTTAAACCTTCGTTGATATGATAATAAGCCTCTGCATATTTTTTTTGAAGCAGATAGGTGTTACCCACACTGATATAACTATCCGAAACATCTATGACGTCGCCAATTTGTCCACTTAATTGCAGCGCTTTTTTAAAGTATCTGAGGGACAAAGGATAATTGCCCAATTTCTGATAAGCCTGCCCCAGATTATTGTATGAAATCAGCCGGCCTTGCTGGCTGTTGATCAGCTCATTGTAATGAAGCGATTTAAGGAAGTACTCAATTGCTTCTTTATATTGATTTTTACCGGCTAATGCCAGGCCAATATTGGCATAATTGATTGCCAGACCCAGATTGTTTTGATGCGTTTTTTCAATATCGAGAGATTGCTGAAATGAGGAAATAGCTCTGTCATATTGTTGGGTGGCTAAATAAATATT
Organism: Thermoflavifilum sp.; assembly: GCA_019683625.1. GTDB lineage: Bacteria > Bacteroidota > Bacteroidia > Chitinophagales > Chitinophagaceae > Thermoflavifilum. Next base: position 4,546 of record JADGHY010000080.1, read on the forward strand.
TCCGATGCTGTTAATGGCAATTGCCTGATTGCGCCAGTTTTGGCAAGCTTCGGCCAGGCGAAGCGCCTGCAGATGATATTCAAATGCCTGTTGATTCTCGTCTAATCTTCTATAAGCCACGCCGATATTGTTATAAATGGTGCACAACAAAACTGTATCCTTAGCTCCAGAAGCATATTCGAGTGCTTGTTTGCCATAATTTACAGCCAGCAGATACCTGGCTACATTGCGCTGATCCACACTCCAGGCATTATACACCTGGGCAAGCAGCAGCGAATCGCCGAGATTTTCAGCCAGTTTCATGGCACGCATCAAATAGGGATTTCCCTGTTCACGCCTGTTTAAGCGCTGGCGGTAAGCAACAGCCTGTTCCAGTAAATCTTTGATTTGTGCAGTATCGTTTTGAAGAGGCGTAACAGCATGGCTTCCGTGTGGAATGATCCGGGTAGTGTCTTCATGCGCATACAGCCCGCCCGTTCCTACCGGTCGCAGCAAGCAAATCAAAAGAAATCCTATGCAGGAGGCAAACATAGACGAAGCCTCTATTGGTGATTAAATTATAGATATTCACAACTCAGGAAATGGTTGTTTTTCTGATAGGCTGGTTGTGCTGAATTTGCCTTACATAATCCAGGGCAAGCTGCAATTGCTGGGCTTCTGTTAAATGTGAATTGTCAATCACAAATGCATCTGCAGCTTTTCTTAGGGGGCTCACGGTGCGTTGGGTGTCAATCCGGTCGCGCTCGAGCAAGTTTTTTTCCACTTCTGCCAGGCTAATCTCCGGGTGGGTAGCCTGAAGCTCTTTCCATCTTCTTTGCGCCCGGATATGCGGGTCGGCCGTCATAAAGATTTTTACTTCCGCATCCGGAAACACCACCGTGCCAATATCCCGGCCATCCATCACAATAGCCCTTTGTTCGCCCATTCGTCTTTGCTGAGCAACAGCAAATTCCCGAACCTCGGGAAGCGCCGCCACCTGGCTAACTGCTTCCGACACTTCCCAACTGCGAATGGCTAGCTCCACATCCTCACCATTGAGCAACATGACCGATCGTTGTTTGGCCGGGTCATATTGAAAATCCAGATGGATATTATTTAACACTTGCTGAATAGCATCCCGATCGTGCAAATCAACCTTACGACGGAGCAACTCATAGGTTATTGCCCTGTACATGGCCCCACTGTCAATATACCGATACTGAAGCGCTGATGCAAGCTGCCGGGCAAGTGTACTTTTTCCACAGGAAGAATAACCGTCAATAGCAATAATCAGGGGGCGCATGCTCAGCAAAACTAATATTCTTTTAGCAATTTCCAGAATCAAGAAAAAAGGGATAGCATATTGCTATCCCTTTCCGCACGTCAGTATGTAGCTTAGCTGTTCAGCTTTTCTTTTCTGCAGCTGGCGAAGAAGCACTGCTCACCTCGGGTTCTGAAGTTTTTAATTGAAATTTCAGGGCTTGATTTTTCTCATCAAAATCTGCGATCAACACATCGCCCTGTTTTACTTTCAACATCAGGATTTCCTCGGCAAGCGGGTCTTCCAGATACTTCTGAATGGCCCGGTGCAATGGCCTGGCACCAAACTGAGTATCATAGCCTTTGTCGGCAAGGAATTCTTTAGCTGCCTGCGTAAGCTCAAGCTTCACGCCCATGTTTTCCAGCCGCTTATGCACATCTTTCATGATGATATCAATGATGGCGAAGATATGTTCTTTGCTCAGCGGGTTAAAGATCACCACATCATCAATACGGTTCAGGAACTCGGGCGAGAATGTGCGTTTCAATGCTTTTTCGATTACGGCCCGGGTATTTTCCTCTTCATTGGAACGTGCGGCGGTCACAAAACCTACGCCGGCACCGAAATCTTTCAATTGCCGCACACCAATGTTGGAAGTCATGATAATGAGGGTATTCTTGAAATCCACCTTCCTGCCGAGTCCGTCGGTCAAATGGCCGTCATCGAGCACCTGAAGCAAAATATTGTAAATGTCGGGATGTGCCTTTTCAATTTCATCCAGCAACACCACCGAATAGGGTTTACGCCTTACCTTTTCGGTGAGCTGGCCACCTTCTTCGTAGCCCACATAGCCGGGAGGTGCGCCAATGAGCCGGCTCACCGAGAACTTTTCCATGTATTCACTCATGTCGATGCGAATGAGTGCATCTTCCGAGTCAAACAAATAGCGGGCGAGTGCTTTGGCCAGCTCGGTTTTCCCAACACCGGTAGGACCTAAGAAGATGAAGGAGCCAATAGGTTTGCGGGGATCTTTCAATCCTACGCGATTCCGCTGGATAGCTTTGGTAACTTTCATGATGGCCTCGTCCTGACCTACAACGGCCTTGCGGAGGTCATCGGCCATGTGCAGCAGTTTTTCCGATTCAGCTTGCACCATCCGTTTCACGGGAATGCCCGTCATCATGCTCACCACTTCGGCCACATCTTCTTCTGTAATAGGATAACGCCTGTGTTTGATTTCTTCTTCCCACTCGGCCTTTGCTCTTTCCAATTCTTCACCCAGTTTTTTCTCTGTATCACGAAGTGCCGCAGCCTCTTCAAAGCGCTGGCTTTTCACCACCCGATTCTTTTCCTGTTTGATTTCTTCAATTTTCTTTTCCAGATCTAAAATATGCTGGGGTACATTGATGTTTTTCAGATGCACCCTTGCCCCCACTTCATCCATTACATCAATAGCCTTGTCGGGCAAAAAACGATCTGTTACATATCGGTCGCTCAGCCTCACACAGGCTTTGATGGCCTCTTCTGAATAATCTACATTGTGAAATTCTTCGTACCGCGATTTGATGTTCATCAAGATCTGAATGGTTTCTTCCGGTGTGGGTGGGTCAATCATCACTTTCTGGAAACGCCGGTCCAGCGCTCCATCTTTTTCGATGTACATGCGGTATTCATCGAGTGTGGAAGCACCAATGCATTGCAATTCCCCTCTGGCAAGGGCAGGTTTGAAAATATTGGAGGCGTCAAGCGAGCCGGAAGCCCCGCCCGCACCAATGATGGTATGAATCTCATCGATGAACAAGATCACATCTCGATTTTTTTCGAGCTCATTCATGATGGCCTTCATCCGTTCTTCAAACTGGCCACGGTATTTGGTGCCGGCCACCAGTGCAGCCAGGTCGAGACTCACCACCCGCTTGTCAAAAAGCACCCTCGACACTTTGCGTTGCACAATACGCAGCGCCAAGCCCTCTACAATAGCCGTTTTCCCTACTCCGGGTTCACCGATGAGAATGGGATTATTTTTCTTGCGACGCGAAAGGATTTGAGAAACCCGTTCAATTTCTTTTTCCCGGCCTACGATGGGATCGAGCTGCCCCATTTCAGCCAGACGGGTAATGTCTCTGCCGAAATTGTCTAATACGGGCGTCTTAGATTTGGTGCTGGTCTGGCGGGCCGTGCGAGAGCCATAGCTGCTTTTCCTTTCTTCATCAAACTCTTCTTCTCCGGTTTCATCAGAATATTCTGCCTTAGGATCGGATGACTTGACATAGCCCAGTTCACTCTTGAAACTTTCATAATCTACGTCATATTGTTTGAGCAACTGGGTACAGATATTTTCTTTGTTTTTCAAAATAGAAAGCATCAGATGCTCTGTTTCCACCGTAGGACTTTTCATGGATTTAGCCTCGAGTACCGTCACTCGAATCACCTTTTCAGCTTGTTTGGTCAGGGGCAGGCTATTGATATTGGCAATATTTTTCCCCGTCTTATCCCGCACGGCGGCCTCCACTTCCCGTTTTAATTCTTCAATATTGACATTCATCGATTTCAGGATCTGGATAGCTGTGCTTTCCCCCTCTCTGATGAGGCCCAGCAGCAGATGTTCCGTGCCAATGAAATCATTCCCTAACCTCAAAGCCTCTTCCCTGCTGAAGGATATGATTTCTTTTACCTGTGGCGAAAAGTTTTGATCCATTGTATGTGAAATTTGAATTTGGTTGCTGAATTGCTGATCAATACAATAT
>JADGHY010000081.1 GCA_019683625.1 Thermoflavifilum sp.
GGCTTATCAACTCCACAACAAAAAATGATCTTGCTCAAAGACATACTTCAAGGGAATATTCAGGATCAAATACAAAAATTATCGAATGCTCATTTTCTGGATAACTTAATCCAGAATTTTCAGTTAAATGTAACCTCGCTGAATAAGTTTTTGGAATGCCCGCTTAAATTCTTTTATGAAAGTCTGCTCAGGGTACCTCAGGCAGAAAATGAACTTAGCGTGTATGGTCAGGCTATTCATTTTGCATTGAAAAAGATGGGCCTGGCCAAGAAAGAAGGGCAATCTATTCAAGTACATGAAGTTTACGAAGCATTTGAATGGTATTTGCTTCAGAAGAAATATTTTTTCTCAAATGATCATCTTTCTGCATACCTCGATAAAGGGAAAAACTTGTTGGAGGTCTATTATGATTCGTGTTTTCCCTCCTGGCCAGAGGTGAAGGAGGTGGAACAGCATATTCAGGTTACCTGGAATAATATTCCGCTAAAGGGCATTCTGGATAAGCTTCAGGTAAAAGATGGCCAGATACAGGTGGTGGACTACAAAACGGGAAAATATAAAAATGCTAACCCGAAATTAAGGGCGGGGAATGGCATGCAAGACCACTTGGGTGGAGATTATTGGCGCCAGGCTATCTTCTATCATCTGCTGCTCAGATCTCAAAACGTTGCAGTAGATAAAGTGATATTTGAATTTGTGGAGCCAGATGATCAGCAAAGTTTTCAACAAGCAGAGGTGTGCATCACACCAGACCAGGTTGAGGTTGTAGAAGCGCAAATTCAGGATATGTGGCGAAAATTACAGAACCGGGAATTTACACCCTGTTTGAAACAGGATTGCACCTGGTGCCAGTTTCACCAACATCATCAGTTTTCTCCGGATGTATGGACAGCCTCGGAAGAAGTTTAACATTTGCCGGCATGGGCAGTTGTGAAATCCATGTTATCTTTATGCCCAATTGCAGGACAGATGCGCATATTATCCAGATGCAATCCGATCTTGGCCGGATTATTTTTGATTTTTCTGCTCAGCCTGTCGCTGATACGTTGTGCCAATATTGTTCCCCCCTCAGGCGGGCCAAAGGATACGATTCCACCCGTGCTGGTATCGGCCACGCCGCCCGATTCCACCCTGCATTTTCGGGGCGACAGAATTCAGTTTACCTTTAACGAATATGTACAATTAGCTAACAATTATAACGACATATTGATTTTTGCGCCCCGGCTGCGCCGGCAGCCCATTATCAACGTGAAGCTCCGTACCATCAGCATCCTGCTGAAAGATACGCTTCAGCCCAATACCACCTATCAGATTAATTTTGGCAATGCCATCCAAGACATTAACGAAGGCAATGCCATCCCTGATTTTTCCTATATCTTTTCCACAGGAAGTTATCTGGATTCGCTGCAAATCAGCGGCACGGTGCTCGATGCCGAAACAGGCCTGCCCGATAGCAATGTGCTGGTGATGCTCTACCGAAATTTCAAAGATTCCGTGGTGAGCCGGGAAAAACCCTTGTATTACACCAGGACGGATGCTGCCGGCCATTATCTGCTGCACAATTTGCCTGCCGACACGTTTAAAATTTTTGCCCTTAAAGAAGATAACAATAGCTTAATGTATGATGATGTGGGAAAAGAAGCCATTGCTTTTCTTAACCAACCCGTTGTGTTGCATCAGGATACCAGCGGGTTAAAACTGTATTTGTTTCGTGAACAGGTGCCCAAAGATACCACTACTCAACCTATTGTATCAGCTGAAGCAGCGGCTCAACCAGGCCCATTTACCCTACAAATGAATCTGGATAACGGCCGCCAATCGCTTATCGCACCCCTTCAGCTCCAGTGCTCGCATCCCATAGCCTATGTGGATAGCAATGCCATCACTTTGTTAGAAGATACTACCCTGCATCCTGTGCCTTTCCGTGTGGTGCTGGATGATAGCCTGCATCGGCAAATCCGTATATTTGCGGATTGGAAGGAGCATACGCCATATCAACTGCGTATTGCAGATAGCGCTATCGTAGATACTGCCCATCATGGATTAAAAGCCGATACTTTATCCTTTGAAACCAAAAGCCTTTCTGATTATGGCAGTGTGGAACTGCGGCTGCAGGGGCTGGATACAGCCTATCACCAGGATGTGTTGCAAATAGTCAAAGATCAGCAGATTGTCTATCACACAAAAATTCAGCAATACACGATTAAGATTCCGTTGTTCGATCCGGGAGAATATCAGATTCGTATCCTAAAAGACGATAATGGCAATGGGAAATGGGATACGGGATCCTATTACGGGCCTCATCCTCATCAACCCGAAAAGGTGATTGCCGTTCCCGGGAAAATCACCGTGCGGGCTAACTGGGATAATACCTGGATGGTGGACGTGCCTGCCGAATAAAATGGGCCTTTTTATCTGTGAAATTTCTGTCAGATTTTCTGTATTATGATGTTGGAATGATAAAAAAACGGCTAAGTGAATTAGCTTCGTTATCGGTAAATCGCGAACCATGTTGCACACGAACCCGGGTTTGTGGATAGCCCTCGCAGCCTGTTTTTTCTGGATAGGGTTGGTGTCGGCCATCAGCTTCATGGAAGCCTGGTTAAAGTTTCGTGCGCCCGGAGTTACCAAAGCCATCGGGCTAGGCATTGGGAAACGGGTATTCACTGCATTAAACCGCCTGGAATGGTGTTGTGCCGCAATATTGATTGTGGGCGTAGTATTGCTGCCCGATAGGCTTAAGCTTGCGAATGCTATTTGTTTTGCCCTGGCTTTGCTCATCGTGTGCATACAAACTATTTTTTGGTTGCCTCTCTTAAAAAAGCAGGCCGATACGCTAATTGAGGGGAAAACATATACGGGTAAGTCGGTACATCTCAATTATGTGATAGCCGAAATCGTAAAGGTGCTGGCCCTACTCGCCGGAGCCATTCTTCTGGGATTACAACGTTTTTCCTGATGGCATCACCAATCAAACGACATCCTGCTATTCAGCAGCTTTCACGCGATCATCATTTTGCCTTGCTGTTCTGCTGGAAAATCAGGCAGGGATTACACAAGCAGGTTGAAACGAGCCGAATGAAAAAATATGTGGCTTATTTTCAGCAACATTATCTGATTCCGCATTTTCAGGAAGAAGAACAAATCTTATTTTGTTTATTACCCGATGATGCACAAGTGAAGAAAGCCATTGGCCAGCATCGGGAAATAGAAAAAATCGTGAAGAATCAACTGATTGCACCGGACCGGATACACAATTCTTTGACTGATGATATTCCTGCATTAACGGCTTTGGTGAACCTGCTGGATGAACATGTGCGATATGAAGAAAGAGTATTATTTCCCTATCTGGAAAAACAACTCTCCGAAGCGCAGTTGCAGCAGGTGGGAGAGCAGTTGGCCCACGCCCAGCAAACACAGCCACCTGATGATGTGTATCCGGATGCCTTTTGGGCAAAGAAAAACATGATATAAATACTTGCTGTTTAATACACATCTATGGACAGAACTGTTTTGGTGAATACAAGCTCATATAAAATAATAAAAGCCAATGCCAAAAGTGGTGAATCCATGCCCCGCCACTATGTGACCGGTGAAGGCTGTGTGATTGTGCGGAAAGGAAGGGGATATATTGCTTTTGACGATGGGCAACGCCTGGAAGCTGCAGAAGGTACTGTGATCATGATTCCTGCTCATAGACCCCATCAATTGTTCATTACCGAAGCATTTGAAGCCTTTATTGTTTTACCGGCTTCCGCAGATATTGTGTTTGAAGAAAAATAACTTTTCCTGTTTTCCCTTTATTTTGGATAGCACCGAAAGATAGAATATCTTTGTAGGGATGCGTCGGCTTCTGGCCATAGGATGTTTGCAGCTTTATTTCCTGGCTTTCATGGAAGGCCATGAATTGCTGCGTTTACCCTTGTTTGTTCAGCATTATGTGAAGCACATCCACGAAGATCCGCAAATGAATTTCTGGGATTTTCTGGCCCTGCATTATAGCGGGAAGATGATTTATGATGCTGACTGGCAGCAGGATATGCAACTGCCTTTCAAGACCATTCCGCCAAATGACCTTTGTTTAAATGCAATCAGTAACATAGTTACGCCTTTGCAAGGTGGCAACGATGATCTTTTTCCACCAGCATTTCAATATACTATTCGTCTTCCACAGGCAAGTAAGCATTTATATCCCATTCCTTTCGTTTCTGAGATGTTGAAACCTCCGCGTAGCTAACATTTCCCTTTCTTTTTTCGATATCCTTCATCTATTCTGCAGATGAGGAAATCCATGCCTGATGCATCACCGGCACTGTTTGATGCAGATCAGATAGCTTTTGCTATTCGTTGGCTACATTACAGGCATGCCGCCTGTCGCCGCCAGGAAGGTGTTGGATTCAGCAACATTTGAGTACACTCATCTGATGATGAGGGAATGGGTTTAGTTTATCTCATTCACATGATTCACGATAAAAAAAGCAAAAATGTGGCAAGCTATTATTCAGTTTTCCATCCGGCATAAGTTGGGGATTGGCATCTTTTGTCTGGCATGGATAGGATATGGGATTTACAATCTTTTTCACCTGCCTATTGATGCTGTACCGGATATTACCAACAATCAGGTGCAGGTGATCACGGTCTCGCCCAATCTGAGTGCACCCGATGTAGAACGATTTATTACTGTTCCTATTGAACAGGCAACCCGGAATATTCCCGGTATCATTGAACAACGAAGCTTTTCCCGTTCAGGATTGAGTTTGGTGACCATTGTTTTTGATGATCATACAGATGTGTACTGGGCAAGGCAACAGGTGAGTGAGCGATTATCGCAGGTAAGTTCACAAATCCCGGCAGGCATGGGCTCGCCGGAACTGGGGCCCGTGACAACGGGTTTAGGAGAAATTTATCAATATGTGATCAGACCTTTGCCCGGATATGAAGGCAAATATAGCCTGGAAGATCTGCGTGATATTCAGGATTGGATTGTGCGCAGGCAGTTATTGGGCACAGAAGGTGTTGCCGATGTCAGCAGCTTTGGTGGCCTGTTGAAACAATATGAAGTTGCTATTCACACAGATCGCTTAAATACTTATCGTCTCAGCATCGCAGATGTTTTCGAGGCATTATCACAAAACAATCAAAATGCGGGAGGTGCTTACATTGAAAAAGGACCAAATGTATTATTCATCAGAACAGAGGGGTTAGTGCGTAATCTGGATGATATCCGGCAAACAGTTATCAAACGCATAGCGGGCATGCCGGTGTACATTAAAGATGTGGCTGATGTGCATATAGGTCATGCTATTCCTTATGGAGCAATGGTGTATGTGAACCGGCAACATCAGGAAGAGGTAGCAGGAGCTGTGGTGATGATGTTAAAAGGAGGAAACAGCAGCCGGGTGATTCGCCTGGTGAAAGACAGGATTGCAGCCATCAAAAAAACCCTTCCTCCCGGCATAACCATTGAACCTTTTCTGGATCGCACCAAAATGGTGAACAATGCTATTCATACCGTGAAGAAGAATCTCCTTGAAGGGGCATTGATAGTGGTGTTTATTCTGGTATTGTTTTTAGCCAATATGCGGGCCGGGTTGATAGTGGCTTCGGTGATTCCCATGAGCATGTTATTTGCCTTTTCCATGATGAATCTATTTGGCGTAAGTGGCAACCTGATGAGTTTGGGTGCACTTGACTTTGGCTTGCTGGTAGATGGAGCTGTGATTATCGTGGAAGCCGTTATGCACAAACTAAGGCATTGGAAGCATTTTCCGGAAATGTCGCGGCTTAGCCGGCAACAGATGGATGAGATCGTGGCTGAGTCGGCCGGCAAGATGATGAGTTCGGCAGCTTTCGGGCAGATCATTATTTTAATCGTTTACCTGCCCATATTAAGCTTGCAAGGCATTGAAGGCAAGATGTTCAGGCCCATGGCCGAAACTGTTGCTTTTGCCATTCTGGGGGCATTGATTTTGTCATTGACTTATGTACCGATGATTTCATCTCTGGCATTAAGCCGGCGGGTGTTGGCAAAGGAAAATTATGCAGATCGGGTGTTGCATGTATTGCAAAAACATTACCGGAAGTGGTTGATCAAGGCTCTTCGCAGATCAGGTTTCGTGATAGGCGGGGCGGTATTGTTGTTTGTGGCATCCCTGATTGTGCTCATGCGGTTAGGTGGCGAGTTCATCCCGCAGCTGGAAGAAGGAGATTTTGCAGTAGATACGCGCTTGCTTACGGGAGCATCCCTTACCAACACCATCCATACCACCCAACAGGCGGCTAAACTGTTGGTGGACAGCTTTCCCGAAGTTGAAAAGGTGGTGGTGAAAATAGGTTCGGGTGAAATTCCTACGGATCCCATGCCTATTGAAGCTTCAGATATGATGGTGGTGTTGAAAGACAAATCGGAATGGACCAGGGCTCATAGTTTCAATGAGTTAGCCGATCAGATGAGTCGTGTATTAAGAGCTGTTCCGGGCATTGCCACCGGTTTTCAATTTCCCGTGCAGATGCGCTTTAATGAGCTGATGACAGGTGCCAGGCAGGATGTGGTCTGCAAAATCTTTGGCGATAACCTGGATACGCTTGCACGATATGCTCACCAGCTGGGTAACATCATCCAAACCGTGCCGGGTGCTAAAGACTTATACGTAGAAACAGTAACAGGAATACCCCAGTTGGTTATTCGATACCATCGGGCAGCATTGGCACAATATGGTTTGCAGGTAAGTGAGGTGAACCGTGCCGTGCAGGCTGCTTATGCAGGTGCCGTTGCGGGGGTGGTGTTTGAAGAGGACAGGCGCTATGATTTGGTGGTGAGGCTGGCAAGCAAGCAACGCGATAGCTTGGATGAAATTCAGCACCTTCCTGTTTTATTACAGGATGGCACAGTTGTTCCCCTGCGGCATCTGGCCGAGATTCGCGTGGAAGAAGGACCCTATCAAATACAACGTGAAGATGCACGAAGAAGAATTATCGTGGGGTTTAATGTGCGGGGCAGAGATGTGCAAAGCCTTGTCCGGGAACTGCAGCAAAAAGTAAGTCATCAGCTACATCTTCCTGCCGGATATTATATCACCTATGGTGGGGAATATGAGAACCTGCAAAGAGCAACAAAACGTTTGTCCGTTGCTGTGCCTGTTGCCCTGATATTGATTTTGTTTATGCTGTATTTGGCTTTTCAACAAGTAAAATTTGGACTTATGATTTTTTCTGCCATTCCTCTTGCTTCCATTGGGGGTGTATTTGCCTTATGGTTAAGGGGTATGCCGTTCAGCATTTCAGCAGGGGTAGGTTTCATTGCCCTGTTTGGCGTGGCTGTGTTAAACGGGATTGTGATGGTGAGTGAGATCAATCGCCTGCGGCTGATGCATGATTGGCCGTTGACGCGTGTGTTATTAAGAGCCTCGAGTATCCGGTTGAGACCCGTGTTGATGACCGCATCTGTGGCCTCATTAGGCTTTCTACCTATGGCCGTGAGCCAGTCGTCTGGCGCTGAAGTACAACGCCCATTGGCCACTGTGGTGATTGGGGGATTGATCAGCTCTACCCTGTTAACTTTATTTGTTTTGCCTTGCATCTATCTTGTTGTTGAACGTAGCCACCTTTCCCGTTTTAAACATCTTCGATTATTTGCTCTGCTAGCAGGCCTGATCATATCTATTCCCGGAAGCGCACAGCCGGCCCAACAGCCAACCTTGCCACTCAGCTGGGAAACATTTCGCCTGCGCGCCATGGCTCTGGATCCGCAATGGCAGGCTACACAACTTCAGCAAATGTATCAGCAGCTTTTGGTGAAAACATCGGCCGATATTCCTAAGACCCAATTCCTCACCGAATATGGGCAATTAAATGGTCCGTTCAGGGATTCCCGCTTCACCATTTCTCAGGCAATCGCATGGCCCGGATATTATGCACAAATGAAAAAACGATATGAAGCAGAATGGCTCGCCAGCCAGTATGAAAGCCAAATGAGAAGATCTGCCATAATCCAGGCTTTGCACCTGAGTTATGTGGAATTGCAATATCAACAAGCGCTGTATCAACAATTATCCTGGCTGGATAGCTTGTATTCCCGTTATGCACAGCTTGCTGCCATGCAGTATGAAAAAGGCGCCTATTCCTTGCTGGAAAAAAATAGCTTTCAACAGGAAGCCAGGCTCATGCATCTGAAGAGATTGGCAGCAGAAAATGATTTGCATGCCATTCAACAGCAGCTTATGACTTGGCTGCATACCGATTCCGTGATTGTGGCAGTTACACCCTTTGTGCCGGCTCATGAAATATTTGATACCAGTAAATTAGATGTAAAACCATTTGCACAATATTATCAATCTCGCATAGAGTTATCACA
>JADGHY010000082.1 GCA_019683625.1 Thermoflavifilum sp.
TTGTTTTAATCATCTCATTGGTGAAAAATCATTTGAACAGATAATAAAAAGTTATGCGGTACACCAGGTCGTAGTCCCTATGCATTTTCCCCTTCCACGATTCCACTTTGCTGGTATATTGATTATACCAGATGTTGGGCATCAGATGCACCTGCGGGACAGGTGTGAAATCCAGTCCGGCCGTGAAAAACCGCTCGGTGTTTTGCGGATCATAATTCGCGACTAACCCATTTACCGGTGCAGAAAAGGATTGGCTATGAGCCGGATCGTAAGCATCCAAACGGGCAAAATAGCCCAAACGATGGGGCAACAGATTACCCCGTACAAAAAGGGAGATGCCGCGTGCTTGCTGATTAATGGTATCTGAGATATTACCCGAAGCACTGACCGCCATACCATCGTGTAGAAAATTGACAAAAGCCTCGGCGCCGGCGGCGAAATCGCGATACGTATAGGCTACAAACAGCTTCCACATGTTGCGGCTTTGGTGGAAGCCCGGCTGCCAGGCCATGCGATAATAATCGGCATAGAGATCCACGATGAGTCTTTGCTGGAAAAGTTTTGCCCAGACGTCGCCATACAACCATTTCATCTTATTGGCTACAGGTTTAGCCCCAGTGCCATTGCCCACCATGAGGTCGTAGCCCAGGTGACGGCGATCGGGGTCGAAGCTGCCCTGAAGGCCTATACCCATGTCGAAAGCCGGGGTGCGGCGCACGTCGGCAATGGTACGCTCAATGGCCCGGTATTTCCAGATGGGTTCGGCCAGCATGGCAAAAGCAGGCGTGAGCTGCTGACCTACGATGAGGTCGGTTCCTTTCCAGATGTTTTTCCAACGCAAATTGGCCAGCTTAATATAAAAGGTATATTTCCCGCTTTGGGTTACATCGGTCACGTCTTCGGCTGCTATTCCCAGTTGAGCCTGGAAGCGGTCGGTAATAGGCATTTCATAGGCCAGATAGATGCGGCGGAATTGGAAGGCATTGGTATTCTGGGGAATGCCGGTATATTGATTGGCGTGTCCACGGCTCAGCGTATCGCTGTGTGCTTTATAGTAATAGTCTCCGAAAGCGTAGCCTGTGAATTTTCCGCGACTCCAGAAGCTGGTGCTGTCGCGCTGTTGAGCTCGTAGAAGAATGGGGAAAAATGCCATTGCCAACCCATAAATGGTTGCTGCCAGGGTATATTTCAGCATATACAAGCTTGATGGTGTGGTGCAAAGAAACGATAGCTGGATGATGGCAATGTTAACACAAGATGAACTTAATGTTAAGCACCGGATTCAGGCCTTGTGTTTTGATGAGCAAAATCGCACCAGCAGGGCCATAACTACCAGGCTAATGAGGCGGGAGAGCAGAAAGCCGATCCAAAATCCCAATTGATCAACGGGCATGGCGAAGCTGATAAATGCGGATCTGTTTGTACCGGAAAGAAGCTAAGGTGGATTTGCCCAGTTCCACCTGCAGCTGGCAATGCTGTTCAAACCAGGCTTCCAGCTCCCGGATGCGCCAGGTTTCATCTATGGCCAGTTGAAGCACTTCGTTGGCATAAGCAGGCAGGTGAAAACCAATTTCCTGAAGAGTCAGGTAGGGTGGTGCCGGCCGATGTTGCACATATATTTCCATATCGCAGCCAATCAGCTGCTGGATCTGGTGTTTGAGTTCAGAGACAGTCATCACCGGAGATAAATGGAGGATTTTTGGCCTGGAGGGTAACATTTTTCATGATTTGAATGCAGAAAACAAACCTCATCATGCCCTTGCAAAATCAAGCCGGAATGTAAATCCGGTGATAATTTGCCATGAAGTTTTTATGAATGTTTCCCCGGGTAACGCCATAATTTTCATGCCATTTCTCCGGCCCTGTGTATTTTTGTGCATCGTAATTTCCCGACAACCATGAGTGCTAACAGCTGGATTCATTTTTTTCTCCCGAAAGACCGGGTATTTTACCAGCTCTTTGAACAGGTATCCGATAACCTGCAGAAAATGGGCGAAACTTTAAAAGAGGCCGTTATCACATCCAGTCCGGAGCGTCAGCGCGAGCTGGTGAAAATGATAGAAGACCAGGAACATACCAATGATGATCTCACCCACCGGGTATTTCTGGAATTAGGGCAAAATTTTATCACACCTTTTGACCGGGAAGACATCCATTATCTGGCCAGTGCTTTGGATGATGTGGCCGATTATATCCATGGGTCTGCCAAGCGGCTGATCATGTACCGCATCCAGCCAACGGATGAATACATTTGCAAGCTCGCCGATATCATTTACAAGGCCATTCTGGAATTGAAAAAAGCCATTCTGGAACTGCGCAACATGAAGAATCTGCGCAACATCACCAATGCCTGTGTGATCATCAATAGCCTGGAAAATCATGCGGATGATGTATACGATACCGCAGTAACCAATCTGTTCTCCCTGGAACACGACCCCATTAAGGTGATGAAGATGCGGGAAATTTACCAAACCCTGGAAACAGCCACTGACAAATGTGAAGATGCCGCTAATGTGATTGAGTCCATTATTGTAAAATACGCTTAGATTTAGCTATCCGGATATGCTTACGCTGCTTGTGGTGATTATTAGCCTGGCTTTATTGTTTGATGTGATCAACGGGTTTCATGATGCGGCCAATTCCATTGCCACCATTGTTTCCACCAAAGTATTATCGCCTACGGTAGCCGTGATCTGGGCGGCATTTTTCAATTATATTGCCCTGCATCTCTTACCCTTACATGTTGCCGAGCAGGTGGGGAAGGGTATTGTAGATCCGCATGCCGTGACGCTCACGGTATTGCTTTCTGGTTTAATTGCGGCCATTGTATGGGATTTGATTACCTGGTGGTATGGCATTCCTACCAGTTCTTCGCACACGCTCATCGGAGGGTTTGTAGGGGCTAGCATTGCCCGGAGCGGCTTTGGTGTGATCATTACCAGTGAAATCATCCGTATCACTTTATTTATTGTGCTGGCGCCGTTAATTGGGATGATATTTGCCCTGATCATCACCATTCTCATCACTCAGTTAGGCCGAAAATCCAGTCCCCGGCGCATGGACAAGCTTTTCAAGCGCTTGCAGTTGCTTTCTTCGGCTGTGATGAGCATTGGACATGGCACCAGTGATGCCCAGAAATCGATGGGCATAGCCTATGTGGCGCTGATTTCTGCGGGATTAATTTCCGTGCATGATCCTATCCCCGGCTGGGTGGTATATGCCTTTCAGATTGCCATGGCCTTGGGTACCCTATTGGGCGGCTGGCGTATCGTGAAAACCATGGGGCAACGCATCACCAAGTTGCATCCGTTTGAGGGCTTTTCTGCAGAGACTGCGGGAGGATTGACCCTGATATTCGTGGCCCTGGCCGGCATTCCCGTGAGTACCACCCATACGATTGCGGGCTCTATCATGGGTGTGGGGGCGGCCAAGCGGCTGTCGGCCGTGCGTTGGGGTGTTTCGCTGAATATGGTCTGGGCCTGGATCATTACCATTCCTATCACAGCCATCCTGGCGGCCTTGCTCTATGCCGTGCTGCACCTGTTTATCCATGCCTGAAAAGAATTCTGGTTTTCATTCAGTTGCACCTGAAATTCCTGCTATATTTGTTCCCGGTCAACAATAGCATCATGAAAGGCATTATCCTGGCTGGCGGATCCGGCACCCGGTTGCATCCTATCACCTATGCCATCAGCAAACAGCTGATGCCCGTGTACGACAAACCCATGATTTATTACCCGCTTTCTACGCTGATGATTGCCGGTATCCGGGAAATCCTCATCATTTCCACCCCGCAAGACTTACCTCTGTTCAAGCGCCTGTTGGGCGATGGCCATCAATATGGTCTTAGCCTGCAATATGCCGAACAACCCGAACCTAAAGGGCTGGCACAAGCCTTTGTCATCGGTGAATCGTTTATTGGACACGATAAAGTGGCACTGATCCTGGGCGATAATATTTTTTACGGGGCAGGATTGGGTGAACAGCTTTCCAAAAACCTGGATCCGGATGGAGGCATTGTATATGCTTATCATGTCTCTGATCCGCAACGGTATGGCGTGGTGGAGTTTGATGCCCAGCATCGGGTGATTTCCATAGAAGAGAAGCCTCAAAAACCGCGGTCAAATTATGCGGTGCCGGGATTGTATTTTTACGATAATGCCGTAATTGATATTGCCAAACAGCTCAAACCCAGTGCCCGTGGCGAATATGAGATTACCGATGTGAACAAGGAATACCTGAGGCGGGGGAAATTGCATGTCTCCATTTTGGGACGAGGCACGGCCTGGCTAGATACCGGCACCTTCGATTCGCTGATGCAGGCTGCCCAGTTCGTACAAGTCATCGAGCAAAGGCAGGGCATCAAGATTGCGTGTGTGGAAGAGATTGCCTACCGCAAGGGATATATCAGCCGGGAACAGCTCATTGAAATAGCGCGTCCTTTGCTGAAAAGCGGCTACGGGCAGTATCTGATGCAAATTATTGAACAGGAATCATATTAATGGATTTATGGCTACTATTTTGGTTACAGGCGGATGTGGATATATTGGATCGCATACCATTGTAGATCTAATTGATCATGGGTTTGATGTGATTTCGATTGACAATTTTGCCCGTTCCACTCCGCGTTTACTGGCCGGCATAGAAAAAATTACCGGCAAAAAGGTGATGAATTATCCCGTGGATTTATGTAATGCAGCAGCGTTGCAGGCCGTGTTGCGTGCCCACCCCGAGATAGAAGGCATCATTCATTTTGCCGCCTTTAAAACCGTTCCAGAATCTGTTGAAAAGCCTTTGCTGTATTTTCATAATAATCTGCTTTCGCTTATCAATTTATTGGATTATATCCAAACCTATCAGGTACCGTATTTTGTGTTTTCTTCCTCCTGTTCGGTGTACGGCAATACGGATCAATTGCCGGTAGTGGAAGAAACTCCGCTTGGTGAGGCCCAATCGCCCTATGCCCGCACCAAACAAATGGGTGAGCAAATCATCCACGATTTTGCAAAAGTGGCTGCTAATCAGTTTATCCTGTTGCGGTATTTTAATCCGGTGGGTGCCCATCCCAGCGGCTGGATCGGCGAATTGCCTCTGGGCAAGCCCGACAATCTGGTTCCGGTGATCACGCAAACGGCCATTGGCAAGCTGCCGCAGATGCAGGTGATGGGCGCAGATTATCCTACACGCGATGGCAGCTGCATCCGCGATTATATTCACGTGATGGACATCGCCCATGCCCATACGCTGGCCCTGCAGTACCTGATGGCACATCGCAATAGCAGCAACTATGAAATCTTTAACCTGGGCACAGGGCGCGGCGTCACGGTACTGGAGGCCATCAGGGCCTTTGAAAAAGTCAATGGTGTGAAACTTAACTATACCATTGGCCCGCGCCGCCCCGGCGATGTGGTGGCTATTTATGCTGACAACAAAAAGGCAAAGGAAAAGCTGGGCTGGGAGCCGAAATACACCCTGGAAGATATGATGCGCACCGCCTGGCTATGGGAACAAAACCTGGCCAAAGGCCTGGTGTAAATTCCTCGCTTGCCAATCCTGCTGTATATTTGTTGCTTTGTTGCTAATTCTCTGGGCTTATGGCTTTACAGGATATTCAGGTACTTGGACATCAGGACACCCGTTCGGGTTTTGGGGAAGGCATCCACGAACTGGGTAAGAAAAATCCAAAAGTGGTGGCGCTCACGGCCGATCTGGCAGGATCGCTCAAATTGCAGAAATTTATCAAAGATTTTCCCGATCGCTTTTTTCAATGTGGCATTGCCGAAGCAAATATGATGGGCGTAGCAGCCGGGCTCACCATCAGCGGGTTTATTCCTTATGCTACTACCTTTGCCAATTTTGCAACGGGCAGGGTGTATGATCAGATTCGCCAGTCCATTGCCTATTCCGGAAAAAATGTGAAGATCTGTGCCTCGCATGCAGGCCTGACCCTGGGCGAAGACGGTGCCACCCATCAAATTCTGGAGGATATTGGGCTGATGAAGATGTTGCCCGGTATGACCGTGGTGGTACCTTGCGATTTTAATCAAACCAAAGCTGCCACCCTGGCCATTGCAGAGCATGAAGGCCCGGTGTACCTGCGTTTTGGCCGCCCCAAATGGCCAATCTTTACGCCTCCCGATGCTCCTTTCGTGATTGGGCAGGCGCAACAGCTGAATGAAGGCAGCGACGTGTCTATCTTCGCCTGCGGCCACATGGTATGGATTGCCATTGAGGCTGCCCGTATCCTCGAACAGAAGGGCATTCACGTGGATCTGTGGAATGTGCACACCATTAAGCCATTAGACGTGGAAGCCGTCCTTGGCTCCATTCAAAAAACAGGTTGTGCCGTCACTGCAGAAGAACATAATATTTACGGTGGTTTGGGCGATAGCATTGCGCAGGTGGCTGCTCGCCATCACCCGGTTCCTATTGAATATATTGGCACAAATGATACTTTCGGAGAAAGTGGCACTCCCGATGAGTTGCTGAAGAAATACGGATTAGATAGCGCACACATTGTGGCTGCTGCTGAAAAGGTATTGGTTCGCAAAAAACACTAAAAATCCCGCCCTTGCGGGGCGGGACTTTTCCACAGGCTCTCCTGGCTTGCGCCAATCGCATTAGGGTTTCACGTCTTGTTTCAGATCCTTCCGATCATTTCGCAGGTCTTTTCTGTCGTGCCGGATATCCCGTTTATCCCGGGCAATATCTTTTGCCTGATGTGCGGCTGCCCGATAATGCCCTTGGCGGATATCCCGATGCAGTTGCACCTTATCCTGAGCCACATCTTTTCGATCATGACGGATATCCCGCCGGTCATGATGTATGTCTTTTACGTCGTGCCTGACATCCTGCAGGGGAAAGCGAGGGCCCGCAGATACCGTTTGAAAAGCCGGGATGCTCATCATCAGAGCTATGCAACCGGCCATGCATGTGTTTTTCATAATCATGGATTGAAAGGTGAAAAATTGTTTTGGATATATGATGCCTGGCAAGCCTGGAAGTTTAATCCATACAATGAAAATTTTTTTCAGGCGTTTTCATTAAACCTGTCTGCTGAAAGGCAATCTAATTGCCCATAAACACAGGCATATATTTTCTGAGCAGCATCTGGAATCTTTTCCATGACATATACCGATCAGCAACTGTTAGCGCTGTTTAAATCACCGGATACGCGGGAAGAAGCCTTTACGGCACTGGTAAAGCGATATCAGGAAAAATTGTATTGGCATATCCGAAGGCTGGTGATTGATCATGAAGACGCCCATGATTTGCTGCAAAATGTATTTATCAAGGTCTGGCATCATCTGGCAGATTTTCGGGAAGAGTCTCAGCTTTATACCTGGCTATACCGGATTGCTACCAATGAATGCCTGAGTTTTTTGGAACAGCAAAAGAAAAAAAGGGCTGTTTCACTTTCCGGTATAGAAAATGATCTGGAAAACAAATTGAAAGCAGAGAGGCATTTTGATGCCGGAAAATTAGCCTGGAAGCTGCAGCAGGCCATTTTAAAACTGCCCGAAAAACAACGGGTGGTGTTTCATTTGCGGTATTATGAAGAGATGCCTTATGAGACCATGAGTCGTATCTTGCATACATCCGAAGGGGCTTTGAAGGCATCCTATCATCATGCGGTAAAGAAAATTGTAGCTTATTTAAAGGAAGATTAAACGATGCATAAGCAGATTTGTCCAACTCAAAAACCCTAACCATGGAAAAGCCTACGGAACAGCGGCACCCGATTCGTTGGGAATGGGAACAGTTGACAGGGGGGGAGATAGCGCCTCCGGGGCATCCTGAGTTTCACGTGCCGGCAAATTATTTTTTGCATTTTCCCGAACAATTGCAAAGGAGGCTAAGAGAAGAAGGAAGGTTATCCAATAGATTCGATTTGCCACACAAGGATGCAGTAGATGCCTGGCCACGCGAGATGCCTTATGAGGTGCCTGAGCGATATTTTGAAGCTTTTCCGGATCAGCTCATGCAGAAGCTAAAGGCCGAACAAGTCTCACAGGCCAAAAGCAAACGGTTGTCCCAACGGGTGATGGCCATAGCGCTTGCCGCTTGTCTGGCAGGCCTTTGTGTGGTAGGATGGTGGATGTACCAACAGCATCAATCCCTTCAGGCACGGCTGGAGCGAATTCCCACAGAAGCCATTGCGCAATACCTGGAACAACATACGGATTTGTTTAACAGTGATTTGATCGTGCGGCAGCTGGACAATGTAGAGACCAATCAGCTTTTACCAGGAAATAGTGAAATTACCCCAGAAGATATCCGGGAGTATTTGGATCTGGACTCTTTACCCGATGCTTCTTTTTGGCAA
>JADGHY010000083.1 GCA_019683625.1 Thermoflavifilum sp.
TCGTTGAACAGGCGATGCATGGCCCAATCCAGCCAGGAAGGCGGTAACCAGCGGCTTAACCAATAATAAGCCGTTGATATCCAACCTGGCGTAATCATCTTCTTCCCTTGTAACAGCCCATGCATCGCCACCTGCGCTACAAATTCAGGCTGAACGTGGGCCGAGCGAAACAGCCAACCATTGACTTTCTGATGCACTACCGGATCCTGCTTGTGGGTAACCCCACCCGGGCAAAGTACCGATACATAAATGCCCTGCGATCTCAGCTCTGTGCGTAACGCCCGACTGAAAGAATAAATATATGCCTTCGTTGCCGAATACACTGCTTTATATGGCACATGCAAAAAACCAGCAGCACTGCCCACATTCAGGATATATGCCGGACGATGGGCCTTTAACTCTTCCACGAATAAACGGGTTAATTGTGTCGTAACCTGTATGTTTAACCGAATCATCTGGCTAATCTGTTCGGGATGAAGCTCTTCAAAATGATGTCGCCCGCCCAAACCAATATTGTTGATAAGCAAACGAACAGCATAATGCCGTTCCTTACACCATTGCCATACTTGCATCACACTCTCCGGCTGCAAAAAATCTACACCCAGATAATCTGTTTCCACCCCATATCTTTCCCGAATTTGCCGGGCCAGATGGCTTAATTCTTCTCCGGGCAAGGCCACCAGTAAAACGGGAATCCTTCGTCGCGCACATTCTTCAGCCAGTGCTTTCCCTATGCCGGCACTGGCTCCGGTGATTAAAGCGTAGCAGAGAGTATGATGATCATGCATGTGGGGTCATTTGCCCGAATATAAAGGAAATTTAATCAACATGCATGGGCTTTTTCATTTCCCGGTGAACTCATCAGCACAAATCGCTTGCGCTATACAACAGTTAATTTATCGTATAAGCATTGTTATGCAGGTTGATCTCACCATGTTATTTGCTTATTTAACCAGTACAAGGTGAGCCGCATACCTTCTTTCAAACTTCGTGCTTCATAGCCAAGCTCCCGGCGGGCTTTTTCGCTGCTTTTTATCCAATCATACGGAATCTTGCGCACCCATTCCGGCGTGAGTAAAGGCTTATATCCACATTTTGCTTTTAACCATTCCATATACGTGATTCCGTAAATCACCGGTACCGGCACATGAAACAAACGATAACGCAAGCCACTAAGCTCTTTTAACAGAGAGAAAAACTCATCATAACTCGCGGCTTCCCCACCCAGTAAATAGGCCTCACCTGCCCGGCCACGTTCCATCACCAACTGAATGCCTCTTGCCACATCTTCAACATACACATAATCCATTTTGCCTTTGCCATTACCGGGTATCACATGCCATTTGCCCTGGATATAATCCCGCATCATTAGGGTAGCCGAATTGCTTTCATCTATCGGACCCGGGCCATATACCTTGGTGGGATAGGCAATCACCAACTCAATCTGCTGCTGATAACTTCTGGCAATTTGTTCGCCCAGCCACTTGGAATGTTCATACATGGTGTGCAATTCAGGTCGCAGCGGCATGGCTTCATGTACCGGAATCTGATGTTGAGCCGGTGGTAAAATACCCGCCGTGGAAACCAGACATATTCTTTTCACACCGGATGCGATGGCTGCCTCCATCACATTTCTGGTGCCCAATGCATTTACCTGAACATAATATTGCCGGTGGCGATGCCAGGCTCTGGCATAACCAGCGAGATGATAAGCCCATTCACAGCCTTGCATGGCATTCTGTACTGCTTCCGGCAATGTGATATCACCGGTAAACCAGCGCAGTTGCGGTAAATCCTGTGTGGGAGATTGGCGGGATAATAGGTGCACCACATGATGCTCAGCTATCAACCTGTCTACCAGATACTTGCCAATAAATCCTGTACCCCCACTCACAAATATCTTAGCCATATTGTGATGACTTGAAATAGCTATTTAAACTGTTGTAAAATGCAGCAATTGCATGTATTGCCGGCGTGAAATTAGGAAAATGCAAGACGAGCGAGCATGTGCCGCTAAAAAAATCTATGTCCTGCCACAATCTTTTATTTTTCTGATGGCCAACAAGGATGCAATGGAGGTGAATATCCTGTAACTTTGACTCGCTGAAATCATTAACCATGGAATATCGGATTGAAAAAGACACATTAGGTGAGGTGCGGGTGCCTGCAGATGTGTACTGGGGCGCTCAAACCGAACGCTCGCTGGAAAACTTTCCCATCGCACGCGACATCAACCGCATGCCCACAGAAATCATCCGGGCCTTTGCCTATCTGAAAAAGGCAGCAGCACTCACAAATGCGGATCTGGGGGTATTGAGCAAGGAAAAAGCCGATCTCATTGCTCGGGTTTGCGACGAGATTTTAGCTGGTAAACTGGACGACCAGTTTCCCCTTGTGGTGTGGCAAACCGGCTCAGGCACACAGACCAACATGAATGTGAATGAAGTGATTGCTAATCGCGCACATGTACTGCAGGGAGGCAAGCTCACAGATTATCCCAAAGTGCTGCATCCCAACGACGATGTAAACAAATCCCAATCTTCCAACGATACTTTTCCTACGGCCATGCACATTGCCGCCTATAAAATGCTGATGGAGGTCACGCTTCCAGGCCTGGAAAAACTGCGAGACACACTGGCTGAAAAGGCAAAAGCCTTCTGGAAGATTGTAAAAATTGGCCGCACCCATTTTATGGATGCCACACCCCTTACGCTGGGACAGGAATTCAGTGGCTATGTGTCGCAACTGGATCATGGGGTCCGCGCCATAAAACACACCCTGCCCCATCTGGCCGAGCTGGCGCTCGGCGGCACGGCCGTGGGCACCGGCATCAACACCCCGCCCGGTTATGCGGAAAAGGTAGCTCAGAAAATTGCCGAACTTACAGGCTATCCCTTCGTAACGGCAGAAAATAAGTTTGAATCGCTTGCTGCACACGATGCCATCGTGGAAGCCCACGGAGCTTTAAAAACCGTGGCTGTAAGCCTCATGAAAATTGCTAACGACATCCGCATGCTCAGTTCTGGCCCGCGCTGTGGCATTGGGGAAATCCATCTCCCCGAAAACGAACCCGGCTCATCGATCATGCCGGGGAAAGTTAACCCCACCCAATGCGAAGCCCTCACCATGGTGGCTGCACAGGTCATGGGCAATGACGTGGCCATCAATATTGGCGGAAGCAACGGCCATTTTGAATTGAATGTGTTTAAACCCGTAATCATTTACAACTTCCTGCATTCGGCCAAGCTCATCGGCCAGGCCTGCGTTTCCTTTAATGATCACTGCGCCGTGGGCATCGAACCCATTCAGGAAAATATCCAACGCCATCTGCAAAACTCTTTGATGCTGGTAACGGCGCTGAATCCTAAAATCGGCTACTACAAGGCTGCTGAAATTGCCCAAAAAGCTCACCGGGAACATAAGACCTTGAAACAAGCCGCAATAGAACTGGGATATGTGACCGCCGAAGAGTTTGACCAATGGGTAGATCCCCTGAAGATGGTAGGGAATCTGTGAAGACGAAAGTTGAAATACAACTAACTTTTTCTGCTTGACAAATGCTTTAACCGCTATAGCTGGTTACAAATGATGCCAAGCAGAAAGGAAAACATATTTTTCATGCTTTTCCTATGCATACCTGGATATTGAATCAACCTGGACAATTCACCGTTGTGCAGCCGGCCCATCCCCATAATCCTGCCCCGGGAGAAGCCCTCGTGAAAGTGCATCGGATGGGCCTTTGCGGTACGGATTATCATGCCTACCGGGGTGAGCAGCCGTATTTTGCCTATCCGCGCTTGCTGGGGCACGAGCTAGGCGTGGAAGTGTTGGCTATAGGACAGGGGGTGAGCGAAGTACGGGTTGGTGACCGCTGTGCGGTGAGGCCTTATCTGGCCTGTGGCCAGTGCGATGCTTGCCTGAGAGGCTATCCGAATGCCTGTGAACAGATAAAAGTATTGGGTGTGCATACAGACGGAGGGCTGCAACTTTTCCTGACCTTGCCTGCCTCTCAGCTTCATCGATCCGGCAAGCTAAGCTTTGACGATTTGGCCCTGGTGGAACCCCTGAGTATAGGTGCCCATGCGGTGAACCGCGCAAAGATAAAAGCTGAGGATCGGGTGCTGATTCTGGGTGCCGGCCCCATTGGCCTTGCCGTGGCCACCTTTGCAGGCTTTCATCAACCCCAACAACTGGTAGTGGCCGATGTACAAGCCCAACGCCTCCGCTTGCTTTCCCAACTTTCCTTTCCCCAAACCCCACAGCCTTTACCCTTAGCGCAGCATCCGCTGGAGGAAATCCTATCGAGCTTTGGCGGCAAGAACCCTACCGTGATTTTCGATGCTACCGGGCATCCGCAATCCATGGAACAATGTTTTTCTTATGCAGCCCATGGGGGTACAATCGTCTATGTGGGATTATGCCGGCAAACGCTTTCTTTTTCCGATCCTTTATTCCACCAGAAAGAACTCAGCTTACTGGCCAGCCGCAACAGCCAGCCTGCTGATTTCGATCAGATCATTCATCTCATGGAAAATGGCCACTTGCACACCAAGGCCTGGATCACGCATCGGTATCCGCTTTCCCAACTTCCACAGGCTTTTGAAACCATCTTCTCTTCAGCTGGTGATATTTGCCTAAAGGCTATGATCGCAACAGATGCATAAAAAAATGCCCTTCCCGAAGAAGGGCATCGAGGTATAAAACCCATAAACCAACAGAAACAAATCAATTCAGCTTCTTCATGCTGAAGGTGTAGTTACCCGCTACACTCAGGTTCAGCGTAATCAGGTATTTCCCGTCACTGGGCACCGGAATATTGCTTCCGTTATAGGTAAGCTGGCCATTATTGACACCAAGGTTTATGGCCCAGTCGTGATTAGCTCTAAACTTGAAGGCTCCGGAGCTCACCAGATCAATGGTTACACTCCAGGTTTGGGTGCTTGGGTCAAAACTCATGTCGGTATCGGTATTCCAGCCACCGGCGGTAGCATCGCCAATCACCGACCAGGTGGTGCGGGTGGCGCTCCAGGTGAGGTTTCCGGTGTTGGCTATCAGCCGGTAATAGCCCATACCGGGCACCTGCAGGTTACCAGCGCCGCCATCGGTGCTCAGGTTGCCAGAAGCCGTACCTGCATTGGCATCGAGGGTCATATTGCCTCCATCGCCATAGTTGATATGGCTCCAATCCGGTGCGCTGGTAAATTTAAACTGGAAGGTACCTCCTGCCGGAAAATACACATATCCTTCATACACACCATTGGCCTTAACGGAAGCTACCTTAGGAGCTGCTGCCGGGTTCCAGCCCTGGTAATCGCCAGGCACCCAAAGCGAAGGATAAGAGATAATCACCTGATAAGGCGTTACCTGCAGGGTTAGTGGGTCGGAATACATAGGCGGCACCACAGATGGATTGCCATTGTACTGGTTTACACTGGCAACGAGCCGTACCACCACAGCACTCGCCTGGCCAAACGGCAATCCCAGGCTTTGAAGCGCCAGGGTATTGAAATTGGCCACGGTAAAAGAAAGGCTTTTTTGGTTGATGCCTGCAGTCACGGTCACCGGATTGTGAAAGCTATCGGCTGGTACATCAAATTGCAGGGCATATGTGATGTCGGCATTATAGCCCACATTCACCAGATTCCAGCTAAATGTGACAGCCGTTTGGGAGGCCTGCGTACTATCCAGCACCAGGTTGGTGCTGCTACTCTGCAAGGCAGGAGCTGCCTTAGGCAGCTGCAATACCGCACGGATTTCATCTTTTTGGCAAGCCGCCAGGCTCAGCAGCCATAGGCCTACTGCGGCAAATAAAAGGCGGCGGATGTGTTGCGTATTCATGAGAAATACATTTTTTTACGTCAAACCATAAATCAATATCCAGGGTTTTGTTTCAGATGCGGATTAGCGATGATGTCATCCGCAGAAATGGGATAGAGGTTGAAATGATCGTCCACACCCTGGCCATTTTTCACGCCTCCTTTCCAGGGCCATAGGTAGCTGGAGGAGGTAAATTTCCCGAAACGAATCAAATCGGTACGACGGATAGCTTCCCAGTAAAGCTCGCGCGCTCTTTCATCCAGGATGAAATCGAGGGTGAGGTCATTGGCGGTGATATCCCCGCTGGTGTTGCGGTAGGCACGTTCTCTGAGCTGATTGATATAATTCACAGCCGTATTGATATCGCCGCCGCTACCGCCCCGCAGCACGGCTTCTGCGTACATCAGATACACTTCGCCCAGGCGGAACAAGGGAAAGTCCAGATCGGCAAAGGTGCCGGTAGGATCAGACCCCGGATTGCCATGGGAGTCAATATTCTTAAACTTCGTGATGCCATAGCCATTGCTGAAATCCTTGATGTCGTTGATTTCCAGGGTTTGCCCGCTGGTGTAGAACATGGCGCGCTTGTCCACGGAGCTATCGCCATTCGGGAAGAGGTTCACCAGATTTTTCGTGGTGCGCAAGCCAGCCCAGCCGCCTACCACACCATAATCTGTAGCCCGCATGTCGCCTCCGATAGCCGCATGGATGAGAAAAGTGGTATTGCCATACGATTGGGAGGTGAGGCCATTGGCGCGGAGCGGGAAGATGATTTCGCCCGTCTGGCGGTTGTCGAGTTCAAAAAGCTGGGCATAGTTGCTGGCCAAATGGTATGCTCCTGATTGGATGATTTTATTGCAATAGGTAATGCAATCCGTCCACCTGGCCTGGCCGGTATACACCTGTGCATTCAGGTATAACCTGGCCAACAGAAACCAGGCACAAGCCTTATCGGCCCGTCCATACTCATTTTGTCCCGGATCGGGAAGCAGGTTCTGGATATCAAGCAGCTCTGTTTCGATATACTTAAACAAGTCGACCCGGTTGATTTGGCTCGGCAAAAATTTTCCGACCGGATCATTTTCCGTAGCAAAAGGTGGATTGCCAAAGAAATCGAGGGCTACCCAGTAGGAAAAGGCCCGCAGGAACCGAGCTTCGGCCCGGTAATAAGCAAATTGTGCCGTGTCCTGTGCGGAAAATTTCGACAGATCCAGCTTGTTCATTTCCCGGAGAAATTCATTACAGGCCGCTATTTCAAAGAACACCCGGTTGTACATCAGTTTCAAAAAACTCATGTTGGCCGTCCAGTTCATCAGATGATATTGCTGCAAATCAGCATCGTTCCACGAAATCACGGCTTCGTCTGTCGGCAATTCTTCTGCTTCCCAGAAATTGCGGAAAAAGGTATTGGAACCCACGTCTGAAGCCTGAATATCGGGTTGGTTGGTACCATCCTGTCCGCTCAGGGTTAATCCGGCATACAGTTTGGCCAGAGCTTCCTTGATGCTTTGCGGATTGCTGAACACCGTGGCCGATGTTACCTGGATATAAGGCAGTCGGTTCAGGTCTTTGGTGCAAGAATCGAGCCCCCACAAACCCATGGTGATGAGCCCTATGAAGAGATATTGGATGATGCGTTTCATATCTTCCACGATTTTGTTGGTTTAAAAATGAATATTTAAGCCCAGCGCATATGTCCGGGGAATGGGATATACATTGTTATCAATGCCACCAAATACTTCGGGATTTACTCCACGGTATTTGGTGATCACAAAAGCATTCTGGACAAATGCATTCACAGCCAGTTGCACGCCACTGTGGCCAATCTGGCCGAAATTGTAGCCCAGCGTGATATTATCCATCCGCAGAAAAGAAGCATTTTCCACATAGTAATCCGAGAAATATTGGCTGTTCTGGAATTTGGTAAACAGGTAGTCTGTCGAAGCATTGCCGATATAGCCCAGCGAATTGGAAATGCTATTGTAGGTATTCATGTTCGACAGCACGTTGTTGTAGACATAATTGCCAATATCGGCCCGGGCTACGAACGAGAGGCTCCAGCGCTGGTAACTGAATTGTGAACTGAATCCGAGTGTTAGCTTGGGATCGGGCGATTTATAGCGGTAAAACAGGTTATTGGGATCGTTGTTTACATCTTCATATACACCTTCAATGGGATGGCCTGTGGGGTCATAAACCTGTTTATACACGTAAAACGTATAAGCCGGATAACCTACAGTGTTGATTTGAATGGTATTGCCGGTACCTCCGGAAATATGCCCTACCAGTTGATTCTGGGCAGCCGAATCGGCCGAATTGGATAGTTTTAAGATCTTATTCTGATTGTAGGCAATATTGAAATTCAGGTTCCAGGTAAACCGCTGGGTAGTGACCGGTGTAGCATTTACTGTAAATTCAATGCCCCGATCTTCCAGGCTACCGATATTGGTGAATACATGGTTGCTCAGGTTGCCCAGGGCAGGTGTAGTGA
>JADGHY010000084.1 GCA_019683625.1 Thermoflavifilum sp.
GTCCCCGCCTTCGGGGAGAAATTTCACACTGTAGTGTAATTCGGCAGCAGCCTGTGCATGCATAGCCTCTTGCACCAGCGAGTCGGGAACAGATTGGCCCCGGGCTAATGCTGGAAAAATGCGAATATCTTTATGAAACAAAAAAGCATGATCAAAATTCAACATCCATGCCGTATAGGCCCGGATGCGATATGTGCCGGGTAACATTTGTTCATCCAGTTCAAAATCACCGGCAGCACCACCATGTTCAATGGGTAAGATGTCGCGTTTCACGATCTCGCCTTGCGCATTGATGAGTTCTACATACAAATTGGTGCTAAGCGGTGTGGGCGTACGGTTTAATGTGACGTAAGCTTTAAACCAGATGGTTTCACCGGCAGCATAATAGTCTTTATCCAACTGCAGATACACTTTTTCCTGGGGGTATTGCTGATGAAACTGATGCAGGGCTTGCAGAATACGGTCGCCCAGAGGATCTTCGGCCACAAAAGCAACGGCCCCTAACAGCAGTGTAATCAGCAAGCCAAACACAATCCCTTTTTTCATGAGCTTAGCAGGTTTAACGAGATAGCAGCGGTGATAAAATTAAGGCTTTTACAGGGAAAGATAGTGAACTCCCGGTTCGTAGGCATGTTCCAGTGCGCGAACGATTTGTTGGAACTGTTCGGGTTGATGTTCAAAATCTGCATCTGCAACATCAATCATAAGCGTGGGAAGCGATTGCTGGCGGATGAATTGTACATACATTTCCTGAATCTTGAACAGATATTCATCTGAAATGCGTTGTTCATAACTGCGGTTTCGTTTGCGGATATTTTGTTGTAAACGGGCTACGGGAGCATACAAAAAGATCAGCAGATCGGGCTGTGGTACCTGGGGATGAATGATGTCGAACAGGCGATGGAAAAGATGATATTCATCATCTGATAAATTCACACGTGCAAATAACAGGGATTTTATCAGCAGGTAATCGCTGATAAGCAGGTCGGTGAACAAGTCGGGCCGGGAGAACATGGCTTTCATTTGCTGATATCTTTCGGCCAGGAAAAATAGTTCCAGGGGAAATGCATACTGCCGGGGGTTTTCATAGAATTTGGGCAGGAAAGGATTGTCGGCAAATTGTTCCAGCATAAGCCTGGCCTGAAAATGTGCACCCAGCATCTTTGCCAGCGTGGTTTTTCCCGCACCAATATTGCCTTCGATGGTAATAAAGCGATAGATCATGATTTCACTTCAAAGCAGCTGCAAGTTCAGGATAATGATTCAAGAAAGCAACTCATGCACCGGAAGTTGTGGGGGAGGGAAGATCAATTGATGCAGCCTTTAGCACAGAGGGGACATGGTGAAGATGGGGGCTCCAGTAGCTCACGGCCGAAGTATCTGTACAACGATTCAGCAACTCAACAATGGTCTGTTGATGCACCGGATGGATATAATCGGGGATGATTTCGGCTAGGGGCATCAGCACGAATCTTCTTACAGCAATGCGTGGATGAGGCAAAATCAATCGTTCCGAATGATAGATCAGCCGATCATAGAATATCAAGTCGATGTCCATGACTCGGGGTTCCCACATCCGGGTACGTACTCGGCCTAATTGGGTTTCAATCCTCAGGGCCTCGTCCAATACCTGTTCGGGCAGCAATCGGGTATGTATACGCAGCGCCTGATTCAGGTAATCTGGTTGTTGATCTCCGCCCCAACATGCAGTCTCATAAATGGCCGACACTTCCATAAGCTCCCCAATCCGGCATTGAATGGCCGCCTTGGCCTTCTGTAGGTATCCATATCGGTCGCCTAAATTACCGCCTAACAGTAAAATAATGTCGCTCATGGATCAGCTGCTGACCAAAAGTAAGAATAAACCTTATTTTTGAAACGCATTTCTCTTTAGACATGTTATGCAAGATGGACAAATGAGGCTCAATTTTATGCGCACCATGCGCTGTTCATGGATCAATAAAACACGCATCAGGATGAATGTTCAAAATTTTGGTATCTCATGAAACGTTTTCTGTCTACCTTTTTGGCTTCTTTGCTGGCCTTAATCGTGTTTTTTCTGCTTTGCTTTTTTCTGCTGATGGGCATTGTGAGCGGATTAACGTTAACCACTAAAAAGGTTTCTGTGGAGCCCAGTTCCTGGCTGGTGGTGGATTTGAGCAGGCCTTTGCTCGAGCAGGAGTTACAAAATCCTTTTCTGGCCCTTGCCGGCAGGGGACAAACCACCATCCTGGGTTTGCATAATGTGGTGACGGCCATTCATCGGGCGGCAAACGATCATCGTATTGTGGGGATTTATGTGAAGCTGGGTGAAACGCCCAATGGGCTGGCTACTTCCGAGGAAATTCGCAATGCTTTGCTCGATTTCAAGCGCCAAAGCCATAAACCCGTATATGCTTACGGCGATATGGCTTCTCAACAGGCATATTACATAGCCTCGGTTGCCGATAGCTTGTTTTTAAATCCCAGAGGCATACTTGAATTCAGGGGGTTTGCCGTGCGACTGGCTTTTCTGAAAGGATTGCTCGACAAGCTGGAAATCAAACCGCAGGTGTTTTATGAAGGAAAATACAAAAGTGCCACCGAGCCCTTCCGCCTGACCCAGATGAGCGATGCCAATCGTATCCAAACCACGGCTTTCCTGCAGGATTTCTATCGGCATTTTCTGGACGGCATTGCCTTGTCGCGAAACCTGGACACAGCCGAGCTTGCCCGCTATGTGGCTCAGGGATTGGTGCAGCAACCTTCCGACGCGGTTAAGCTGCATTTGATCGACGGATTGAAATACGATGATCAGATGCAGGAGACCTTAAAAAGGGTAGAACAGCTTGGGGAAGACGAAAAGTTGCATACCATTACCCTGAGCAATTACTGGAAAGCCATTGCCGACAGTGTGCATGGTCAGGGAGCCGGCCAGCCTGCCATAGCCCTCATATATGCCCAGGGCGATATTATCGATGGCAGTGCGGAAAACCAGCCAGGTGATGTGGTCATTGCTGCCGATGATTATGTGAAATGGATTCGTGAGGCAAGAAAAGATCAACGGGTAAAAGCCATCGTGTTCCGGGTCAATTCCCCGGGCGGCAGCGCCCTTGCAGCCGAAAAAATCTGGCGGGAACTATATCTGGCCCGCAAACAAAAACCTGTGGTGGTGTCAATGGGCGACTATGCCGCATCAGGAGGATATTATATTTCCTGCATGGCCGACAGCATTTTTCTGCAGCCCAATACCCTTACCGGTTCTATTGGCGTATTTACCATCATTCCCAACCTGCAGGATTTCTTTCGGCATAAGCTCGGCATCACTTTCGATGGCGTGAAAACAGCTCCTTTTGCCGATATGGGTACTATTGACCAGCCTTTAACAGATGCCGAAAAAAAATGGATCCAAACACAAATTGACACGGTATATGCTACATTCTGCCAGCGTGTGGCACAAGGGCGCCACATCCCTCTGGCGCAGGTGGATAGCCTGGCGCAGGGCAGGGTATGGAGCGGACTTTCAGCCATTCAAAACGGGTTGGCCGACCGGATAGGCGGACTGGATGATGCCTTGCAATGTGCAGCCCGGATGGCGCATTTGAAAACCTACCATCTGGAAGAATATCCGCCGGCTAAAAATCCCATTCAGAAAATCCTTGAAAACTTTGATGAGCATTTGACCGAAAGCCGGTTAAAAGCCTCACTGGGTAACTATTATCCGCTTTTTAAACAGTGGACGAACCTGCAATCCACGATGGGCGAAACACAGGCCAGGCTGCCTTTCTGGATCATTTTGCGTTGATTTAACGAACATATTCCGCTTGCTAGGGAAGCGTTTCTTAAGTTTGCACAGTTTTTTACAAACATGGAACGATCATACAGCCAATTCAAAGCCATGATGGCCGTGGCGCGCGCCAGTTTTATTGCCATCCTCAAAAGCCCGTCGGCAGTGGTTTTTAGCATCGCTTTCCCCTTGGCCTTCATTTTGGTATTTGGGTTCATCGGGCAAAATCAGGTGATGCTGAAGGTGGGATTCATGCCTCAAACCGATACGCACAGTCCCATTTACCGAGCGCTCACACGCATACCTTCCCTGAAAATGGTGCAAGAGCCTCAGCAACAGTTGTTGGCCGACTTGCAAAAAGGCAGGATTGATGGGATTTTGGAAATCGATAAGATAGACAGGCAGGCATCGGATCCTGTGCCGGCCTATCGCGTAAGCGTGTTGTTTTCCACGGCCAGTGCAGCCACGGCACCCGTGCTGGAGGGTGTGGTGAGCAACACCATCCACCGCATTGATTCAGCCCTGTTTCCCCATCAGCCTTCCATTGCTCAGCTTCAGGTGAAGCAGATTCCAGGCAGGAAATATAAGCCTATTGATTTTATTTTGCCGGGGATGCTTGGCTTCGCATTGCTGAGTGCGGGCATCTTTGGAACAGCCTTCGTATTTTTTAACCTGCGGCAAACGCTCGTGCTGAAACGTTTTTTTGCTACCCCAATCAAGAAAGGATACATCGTATTGGGGGAAGCCCTTGCCCGGGTGGTGTTTCAGCTGCTCAATGCCGTGATCATCATTGGGCTGGGGTACTTTGTGTTTGGCTTCACCCTTTATCACGGCTGGATTACGGTACTGGAAATGTTGCTGTTGTCGTTCATTGCCCTGGTGGTATTCATGGGTTTTGGCTTTATTATCAGCAGCATTGCCCGCAACGAAAGCAGCATTCCGCCTTTCGCCAACATTGTCACCTTGCCTCAGTTTTTGCTGGCCGGCACTTTTTTCCCCATAGATGTGTTGCCCGGCTGGTTGCAACCCATTTGTAAGATAATGCCCTTGAGCTATTTAAACACGGCACTTCGCAGTGTGGCCTTTGAAGGGGCATCATTTCAGCAGATTGTGGGGCCCTTGTTAGGGATTGTCATCTGGGGAGTTTTAGTGTATGCCGTTACTTTCCGGGTATTTCGTTGGGAATGAATTTTTCGGGTATGATGCGTTGGCTAAAGTTTTTGTTGATTATCCTCATCGGTTTCTGCGTATTTGTGTTTTTGTTTTCGCTGTTTTTGCCCTCTGTTGGGCATACTGAACGCGCGGGTGCCATTGCAGCCCCGCTGGACACGGTAATGGTCAGGCTCACCGATGTCCACCATTTAGCTCGTTGGATGCAAGGCTGGTCGACTGACTCAGTAGATCAAAGCCTGGAGTTTCAGTTTCCCGGAGAGGGGCAACCTTGTTTCAGCTGGCTTCATCGTGGCCTTTCGCAACGCAGGGGGAGTTTTTGCATCACCCATATTATTCCGCGTCGTCAGGTGGACTATCGGATGGATATGCCTGGCCTGCCGCCCATTACCGGTCATTTTGTGCTGGCACCGGCTTTGGATGGCCAACACACCTGGATTAAATGGACCATGGATTTGCATCTGGGCTGGTGGCCCTGGTGGAAATATTATGGGGTGATGCTCGACAGATTGGTGGGGCCGGGCATGGAGCATGCGCTGGGCAGCCTGAAAGCCGATTGTGAACAGGCCGACACGATGGGCT
Organism: Thermoflavifilum sp.; assembly: GCA_019683625.1. Classification (GTDB taxonomy): domain Bacteria; phylum Bacteroidota; class Bacteroidia; order Chitinophagales; family Chitinophagaceae; genus Thermoflavifilum. The sequence goes on from JADGHY010000084.1 coordinate 5,519, forward strand.
ATCAGATCCATCGCATTCCCGTGCCCTTTCATGTTATCCTTACCTGTGCCGATACCGTGTTGATCTCAGAAAAATATCAGGCCCTGCAGCGGGCTTACCGGGCATTGCAGCAACAACTTGCTCGGGATGGCCTGGTGCAGCAAGCCCCTGTCATTGCCCAGTATCTTCCTCTTCACGACTCCATCGTGGAAATCCATGTAGGCATTCCGGTACAGCCACCCATAGATGCAGATCCCGCAAAGCTTTCCGCGCGTTTGCCCAGTTGGGTACATTTGTTAAATATGCCTGCCGGTGGTTATGTGTTGGTAGCCAGCCAGAAAGGGCCAGCTTCCCAAATTCCCGGAGCCTATCATGCCTTGCAACGTTATCTGGAAAAACAGCATCTCCAGTCACCTGCGGGCCCCTGGGAGCAATACCTGAATCACTTGCCTGCCCACGACACCAGCCTGGTTGAAGTGAAGGTTTACTGGCCGGTATATTGAGCCTTTATGTTCGCTGCAGCAGCCATTCACCCAGCGCATAGGTGGCCTCATAAATTTGTGCTAATTGTGCATCGGTGATGCAGTAGGGCGGCATGAGATAAATGGTGTTGCCTAACGGGCGCATCAGCACGCCATGCCGGAGATAAAACAGATATAATTCATCGCGGAGAGGACTGGTATAGCTGGCTTCATCAAGTACTTCAAAAGCCGCGATAGTACCTATTTGGCGCGGATGTTGAAAGCAAGGATATTCCCGCAGGCGCTCCAGAAACAATTGATGATGGTGAATGATCTGAACAATACGTTGTTGATAGGCTTCTGTACGTAAAATATCAAGGCTGGCCAAAGCCGCGCTGCAGGCCAGTGGATTGGCAGTATAAGAATGTCCGTGCAAGAAAGCCTTTCGTTTGTCCTGTGACAGAAAAGCTTTAAAGATTTTTTCTGTGCAGGCTGTAACGCCCAAAGGCAGTGTGCCTCCGGTTAAAGCCTTAGATAAACAAATGATATCCGGTTTTTGATGCAGGTATTCGCAGGCAAACATTTTACCGGTACGATAGAAACCGGTCATCACCTCATCTGCAATCAGCAGCACGTGGTGCTGGCGACAGATACTCAGCCAGTCATCCAAAGCTCCGGCGTCGTAGATGCGCATGCCTCCTGCTCCTTGAATCAACGGCTCGAAAATAAATGCAGCATATTCCTGCAAGCTTTCCTCTGCCAAGGGGAATGGCATACCTGGCTTGGGCAGCGGCAAATAGGTCACTTCAAAAAGATAAGGTTCAAAAGGCGCTGTGAATACGCTTTTGGCACCCACGCTCATGGCTCCGAAGGTATCGCCATGGTAACCACCTTCCAGCGCCAGGATTTTTAGGCGGGGCATGCCCTGGTTGTGCCAGTACTGGATAGCCATTTTCAAGGCTACTTCCACACTGGTTGAACCATCGTCAGAATAAAAAATCCGCGTGCAAGACCCGGGCAAAAGCTCCAGCAGCTGCTCAGCGAGCTGAACGGCAGGCTCATGAGTTAGGCAGGCAAAGATGCAATGTTCCAGCCGACGGGCTTGTTCGGCAATTTTTTCGGCTACCAGAGGATGGCCATGGCCAATGATATTCACCCACCAGCTTGCATCAGCATCAATATAGGCTTGTCCTTGTTCATCTATCAGCAAAGCCCCCTCGCCTTTTACAATGGGGATAGGAGCAGGCTCGCTAAGCATTTGCGTATCGGGATGCCAGATCACTTTTGCATCGCGTTGTACTAAACTCTCGGCAGGCATATCTGTGGTTTATGCCTGCAAAGCTAAGTGGGTTCGGGAAAAATAATGGATCATGTGCGAGAGGGTGTGGCAAATATTCATGCATTCAGGCCATGATTCTTTGCTTGAGATAGGCGATCAATTTGTGGCGCATGTCCTGCAGCAGCTTTTCAACCTCAGCCTCGGCTTTCCCCTTGATATGGGCAATATCGGCAGTGGAATACCGCTCCAGGTAATGCATTTCAAATACCGACAACTCGTAGCTATCCTGTTCACGCAGCCATTGTTTCATAGCCTGTTCGGCTTCTTCGGTTTCAAACTGTTCAATTTCTTCATCTGATAATCCGGCATCCATAAGGATTTCATCCCAGGCATATTGTTTCATCTGATAAGAAACATCATCCAGGTTTTCAATCAACTCAGGCATTTCTTCCGCATTTGCCGTTAATTCTTCACTTTCTGCAGTTTCCGATGCCGGCATCCAATCGCGTTCCACACCAAATTCCTGTTTGTAGCGTTCCGTAAGCTCCTGCAGTTTTTGTTGTATGGTTTCATAAACCCACAAGCTCAGTTTCTCTGGCGCATCCTGCAATTGCCCGTATGCATCGTAAATATTGATATAAAGATCATTGAGCAGATCATTAATCTTCAATTTGTTTTCTTTAAGCAGCGCTCTGAGTATAGGCTTCTGAAAAGCCTCTCTGGTGATATGTTGTTTTAAATCGGGCAGCATTTGATTCAGGTAATGGATAAAATTTTCCGCATCACTTTCCCGGTGCAGTTGCTTGAGGATTTCCTGACCTTGTTGTGTCCGTTGTTCAAGCTGTTGTTTTCTCTTGTACAAATAATCTTTCCGCTCCAGTTGTTTTTGTTCACGGATGGCCTTGCGCATGGTGTCCAGTGCAAGGTTCACAGCCAGCACGGGAGATGTGCCGTGCTCTTTTACCAGCAACACCTTGGAAAGCATGGGAAGGGTGAGGGTGATCACATATTCGGCACCTTCTTTTTTGATATGCACGTTGAGCACGGGCAGTTTAGGAT
>JADGHY010000085.1 GCA_019683625.1 Thermoflavifilum sp.
TAATTTTGATGCTCAAAGTCATCTTTATGATTTCCTGATAAAAAATAAAAAGCCATGAAAAAACTATATCTCTGCATGCTAACAACAAGCCTTTTTTATACAGGTTTTGCTCAACACTATGATACGATTCCCCTGCAGCAAGATACCCTGCAAACATTTGCCATTCAACACTTACAGGAGGTGGTTGTCACTGCCCAGCCACGTGCTTATGTGGTGGATCAGGTCTCTTCTTCCCTTCGTTTGTTAACCCCGATTCAGAAGATTCCCCAAAACATCCAGGTGATATCCGGTGATCTTATCCGTGATCAGCAGCTTAGTTTGTTGGGGCCTGCCATCATCAGGGATATAAGCGGAGCCACCTGGCTTGAACATTGGAGCATGTACACACGCATCAACATGCGGGGTGCGCGTGCTGCTGAGTTTCGCGACGGAATGAACGTGACCTCAAATTGGGGGCCTTTATCCATTGACATGGATTTGGTAGATAGAATTGAATTTGTGAAAGGGCCTGCAGGATTCATGATGTCGAATGGGGAGCCCAGCGGCATATTGAACATCGTAACCAAGAAGCCAACCGGCAAGTCAAGCCAAGAACTATCTCTGATGATCGGAAGTTTCGACCTCTATCGTGCAGCCATTGATTTGGATGGTGCATTTGACAAAAAACATCGTCTGCTGTATCGTTTTAACCTCGTTGGGCATACAGAAAATGATTTCAGACCCTATATGTTTCAACAAAGGGTGAGTGTGCATCCGGTGCTCACCTATCGGATTGATGAAAAAACCACATTCACCGCAGCATATACCCAGCAGGTGGTAAACATGGCTGATGTAGGTTCACCTTATGCTTTTTCTCCTAAAACATACGCGGATTTGCCTCGCAGTTTTACTTTAGCCGAGCCGGGATTAGAACCTACGCACATTCGGGATCAAAATCTGTTTTTATACCTGCATCATCAACTATCCCCAAGCTGGAAACTTACGGTACAATCGGCCTATTTTCACTATTACCAGCAAGGATCTGATCTTTGGCCGGCATCTTTGGATAGTGTTGGCAATATGATCCGAAGTGTTTACAATTTTGATGTGTTAAGCGAGTATGCTTTTGGCCAGTTCTTTTTAAACGGGGAAATGTTTACCGGAAACATCCGCCATCGCATATTAGCTGGGGTAGATGTGGGGGATAAGCAAAACTGGTACGATTGGAGTCAACATCATGAGCTGGACACCAAACAACATCCCTTTTCGATTTACCAACCTGTATATGGCCGGCCAGCTAATGGATTGCCGGTATTTGACCGATCCAAAAGCATTCGCCAACGTGCAGGTACAAACACAATAAATCAATCTTACACGGGTTTGTATGTACAAGATGAAATGGGATTTTGGAATGATGTGTTGCGGATTACCCTGGCTGCAAGATATACAGATGTGCATCAATCAGATTATGGAACCAAATACCAGGCAAGCAAACTCACTCCCCGTGTGGGGATCAGCGTTTCTGTGGATAAACAAACCCATGTATATGCCTTATTTGATCAATCTTTTCTTCCGCAATCCGGTTTGCTGAGAGGAGGCAAATCGCCGAAACCGCAAACGGGAAATAATTTGGAATTGGGGATTAAAAAAGATTGGTTTCAAGGTCAGTGGCGCACCACAGCATCGCTATATCGGATCATGAAAAATGGATTGCTGCTACCGGATCCCGATACCGCAGAAAATCCCAATGGCCTATATTCCTTACAGATTGGGCAATCGCGCACCAGAGGTGCAGAACTGGATATCCGGGGCAATCTTACTCAAGCATTACAGATGATCCTGAATTATGCATATACCGAAGCGGAGATCACAAAAGACGTGGATCCCAAAAAGCTGGGGCAGCCTATTCCGGGAAATGCCAGAGACGTGGTCAATGGCTGGCTTACTTATATTATTCAGCGGGGCAAATTAAAAGGTTTTGGGTTGTCAGCCGGATTTAGTTATCAACACCACAGAAGCTCATGGGAAGGTTTCTGGGAAACTACTACTCCCAAAATGCCCCTTCCTGATTATTTTCGGATGGATGCAGGATTAAGTTGGGAACATGAACACCTAAGGTTGAATCTTACGCTGAATAATGTCTTGAACAGTTATCTTTATTCTGGTTCACCTTATAGCAATTTCTATTATTGGCAAGCCGAAGCACCCAGAAACTTCCGCCTTGGTATAACCTATCGTTTGTAGCAGATTCTCAAGAATTAGTTTTTAACATCATTCAGCAACAATGCCTATTCATCGCAAATCCACAATAAATCGCATCATAGCCTGGCTGCATCTCTGGCTGGGCTTGCTTTCGGGTATTGTTGTATTTGTGGTGAGCATAACAGGTTGCCTGTTTGCCTTTCAGGAAGAAATAGCTGCATTTCTGTATCGCAAAAAATGGTTCGTTCTGGAAGCACATCCACAGCAGGCTTTACCTTTTGATCAGCTGTTCAACAAGGCTCAGTCGGCCCTGGGAGCTGAAAAGCCCATTGATTATGCCATGGTTTATCGGGATAGCAGAAGAGCATGGGAATTTACGGCCTATGAGCCGGGCAATGAAAGCGCAATCAGTTTTCCGGGATCCATAGCCTATTATGAGTCTGTTTTTGTAAACCCTTATACCGGGGACATAACTGGGCGTATGAAACACCTGCATGAATTTTTTACTGTAGTGAAATACATCCACTGGAGTTTGTTTTTAAATGAGCGCTATGGGCAGCCTATCGTGGGATGGAGCACAGTTATTTTTACGATTACGCTCATCACAGGATTTATCATGTGGTTTCCGGGGAAATGGAGCAGACATGAGTTAAGGCGAGCATTTACCATCCGGTGGCAAGCCAAATGGAAAAGAATAAATTATGATCTGCATAATGTTTTAGGTTTTTATGTGCTTTTCATTGCCTTGATTTTGGCTTTCACAGGCATGGTATTTTCTTTTGCCTGGATTCGTTCGCTGCTGCAGGGCAATGAAAACAATTTAACTGCAAAGGTTAATCATGCCTTGCTTGATGCGGATCCGGGAAAACAATCTGCTTCATCGGTTGATCGGGCATTAGCCACGGTGATGCAGCATTATCCAGAGGCAGACAGATATCTTATTTATTTCACTCCGGATGATCATCTTCCCCACACCCTCACGGTATATCATCAAAAGCATGTTTTTTATGATATGACTACGTTTGATGTGGATCCGCAGGCGGGCAATCTGTTGTGGAAGGAGTCGTTTGACAAGCTGCCTGTTGGGGAAAAATTGTTATCTATGAATTATGATATACACGTGGGGGCAATTGCCGGTTTGCCGGGTAAGGTTTTGGCTTTTGGGGTGAGCCTGGTTTGTGCAAGTCTGCCTGTTACCGGATTTCTCATTTGGTGGGGGAAGAAAAGAAAGCCGAAGAAGTTATCGAGCCAGGAGATGTGGGTTCGTGAAAAAGAAACTGGATGTTGATTTTGATTAATGTATATTCCTTTTAATGCATATCCCTTTATTTCTTTCCTTCAAAAAATCCTTGATCACGAAGCCATTGTTTGGCAAGGGTAATGGCTTTAGCCTGAAGTTGTTCGGCTGAAAGCAGTTTTGATTCCAGGTACACGGAGAAGAAATAAGGATGTTTGTTTTCTTCTTCCCAGCCCAATATCCAGCTTTGGGAGCTGGTATCGGTTGGGAAAGCTGAGCTGATATAGCTTAAAGTGTACCTGGGTGTGGTTTCTCGTGTCATCAGCTGTTGCAGCAATCGTTGGGGGCGTTCATGAAAAGGCAATTCATGAAAGTAAAGGTGGATCAGAAATCCCAGTTGTTCATCCGGGGAGATGCGCAGGTGGCCATTTTGCCAAAAGGCTTGTTTCAGTGCCTGAAGCGTAGCCGTGTCGGCAGGCATCCAAGCACCGTAGTGCACAGAATCGATCCACAGCCGCATCACCTGAGGCTGGATGTGGCTGGCCAGCCACTCATTCAATCCGGCAGGGTCCGAGCGGAACCACTCGGCCATGGTAAGGGTATCATTTTGCGGGGTGCGCAACAGGCTTGAGGTGTCGGCAATGACACCGGATTCCAGTCCCACCAGGCTACTGAATAGGACAAAGCTTTGGGCCGGGGCATGGCGTTGGGTAGCTGCCTGAAGAGGATACACTTTCACTTGATCGTGCATATTGTCGTACAACATCAGGCAGCCTTCCAGCTGATTGTCTGCCAGATAGTTTTTCCAGGCGGGTTGCTGTTGAATGCCCGAATGGCATCCGGTTGCGAAAATTGCTCCGGCCATCAAGGCCGGGAAGATCAGACACTGGCGCATCATAGATATGATCTGAAGCATAAAATCATTGCAAAGCCGCATAAAATAGGTTTTAAGATAGCTTACAAGAACCGGATTTATTTCAACACGCCCAATCGCTTGCCCACACGGGTAAAGGCATCTATGGCCTTATCCAGGTGATGAGGCTCATGTGCGGCACTCAGCTGCACGCGGATGCGTGCCTGTCCCTTAGGTACTACCGGATAGAAAAAGCCCATCACATAAATATCTTCATGCAACAGCTCATCCGCAAAACGCTGGGCCAGCACCGCATCGTAGAGCATCACGGGCACAATAGGATGTTCGCCGGGCTTGATGTCGAAGCCGGCTTCCTGCATTTTTTCGCGGAAATAGCGGGTATTCTGCATGAGGCGGTCGCGCAGTTGGGAAGTTTCCCTGAGCATATCGATGACAGCAATGGAAGCACCCACTACAGCGGGAGCCAGCGTATTGGAAAACAAATAAGGCCTGGAACGCTGCCGCAGCATGTCGATGATTTCTTTTCTGCCGCTGGTAAAGCCTCCCGACGCACCACCCAGGGCCTTTCCCAGTGTGCCGGTGAGGATATCAATTTTCCCCATCACGCCGCGATATTCATGCGTTCCTCGTCCGGTCTTTCCCAGAAAACCTGTGGCATGACTATCGTCCACCATCACCAGGGCCCGATATTTTTCGGCCAGCTCCACGATTTTATCGAGTTGGGCAATGGTGCCGTCCATGCTAAAGCAGCCATCGGTGGCAATTAACCGGGTACGCGCACCGGCAGCTTGCTGCAGTTGCCTTTCCAGATCGGCCATATCATTGTGTTTGTACCGGTAGCGTTGGGCCTTGCACAGCCGAATGCCATCGATGATAGAAGCATGGTTAAGCTCATCAGAAATTATGGCATCCTGTTCGTTTAACAAGGGCTCAAATACTCCTCCGTTGGCATCGAAGCAAGCTGCATACAGTATGGTATCGTCTGTCCCCAGAAACTCGCTGAGCTTGCGTTCCAGCTCCTTGTGGATATCCTGGGTGCCGCAGATGAAGCGCACGCTGCTCAAGCCGTAACCTCGTTCGTCAATGGCCTTTTTGGCTGCTTCCCTCACCCGGGGATGATTGGAAAGCCCCAGATAATTATTTGCACAAAAATTGATCACCTCTCGCCCATTGACCCGAATCACGGCATCCTGGGGTGATTCAATGATGCGTTCCTGTTTGTACAGGCCAGAAGCCTTTAAATCATTAAGCTCTTCTTGCAGGCGTTGGAGAAATGTAGTGTCCATGGTAACCAGATTTTGCTTTACAAAAGTCGGAATTCATGCGCATTCCTCCAGCTTTCCGGTCAGGCATCTTTTATTTTTAGCTCATTTCAGGTACAAAGGAAAAAATTATCAAAGGCACATCAAGGCAAATACATATTTTTGAATACCCTGTAACCTTGCAACCGCTCATTCGTTTTACGCATACTACCATATTTTACACCTCATCCAGATGACGGAAAAAGAGTATAACGATTGTGTGGATCTCTATGCAGATGGACTATATCGTTTCACCGTGAAAAACCTCAGGCAGGAGGAGGTTGCACGTGATCTGGTGCAGGTGAGCTTTGAGCAGCTTTGGAAACATCACAAGGAAGTGGCATTTCAGAAAGCCAAATCTTATTTATTTACCGTAGCCTATCATGCTATGATAGATCATTTGAGATCAATGAAACTTCGTCATCATGAGCCATTGCAACCAGAAGCCTTTGTTCAGCAACCGGCCGTTGACTGGGAGACGAAGCGGATACTAGAAAAAGCCTTGAATGAATTAGACGAGAAGCAAAAAATGCTGATCATGTTAAAAGACTATGAAGGATATCGATATGAAGAGATAGCGGGCATTACAGGCTTAAGCCTCACGCAGGTGAAGGTGTACCTGCATCGGGCCAGAAAAGCGCTGAAGCGGTCGCTGGAAAAATTATTGGTTTTCTAAAACATACCCCTATGGACTTGCAACACCTTGAAGAATGGATGATTCGTGCCGTAGATAATGAACTCTCCGAACAGCAATGGCAGGAGCTGCACGACTGGCTTCGGGCTCACCCGGAATGGCTGGCCGAATGGGAAAAATGGAAGATGACAAAACTACCCAAAGAATCGTTTGTGTATCCAGATAAGCAACAACTTTATCGTCACCGTTTGGTTTGGGTAAAACGACTGGGTCAGATAGCCGCAGCAGCTGCCTGCCTCACGGGGTTGTGGTGCCTGAGTAAAATATTTATGCCGCAATTGAAATATCCTGAAAAACCACCTATTGGCCTGTCCCAACCCGCTGAGCAGCAAGCCAAACCAACGCTCCATCGGGCGGTTCAACAACCAGATCCTGCTGCCGAAAGCAAAGAATCTGTGGCAGCAACCTGGCCAGCTCATCCAGCAGTTTCTGCATCTGCCCACCCGGTCACATCAACTAACATGGATGGAAGCGAAGGAAAGACCATTGTTCATCCTGCCCGGGAATGGACAAGGCCTGTTGATTCAACGGTTTTTGTATTGCCTCCCTTGTCAGCTCTCCATCCTTGGCATCATCAACCGGCAACAGATTTAACTGTGCAGTATCCTCACCCATCCATCAGATTAAATCAGCCGGCAGATGCTGAGGCTGCAGCTAAGCCTGTTTTATCCCTGTCAGATCATGGTTCCGGCACACTGGGGCGGATGATCCTGGCTGTGGCCCACACAGTGAATGACCTACATAAGATTCATGAATCTTTATTCGAAACCCGGCATATCCATATCGAACTTCAAAAAGAAAATGATTAATCATGAACAGACATTATAATCTTTTATGCGTTATCACCGGTGTGATGGCCTTATTTCTACTGAGCACGATAGGAGTTGCTCAGCAAAAACAATCGGTTAAGGTGGAAGCTTGGCATGGCCTGCATGTGCATGCTGTGGACAATGGCGAAGAAACGGACATCAACTTATTGAAGGATACCATGCCCCCTACCCTTCATCGGAGCGAAGACAGCATTCCTGCGGTGGAGGAAGATACAGTGGTCATTGGCCGTTGGCGGATCATTCATCGGGAATCAGCACAGGGCACCTCGCGCACGGATATTTATCGTGTGCCCAAATCTGAGCAACAACATGTGTTTACCCATTGGTTTGCATTTGATTTTGGATGGAACAATTACCATGACCAAAGTGCGTATGCAGGACTGATGAATGTGGATCCCTCTGTAAAGGCTTATGATTATTCGGCTCAGGGTTTATATACATTTGCCCCCAGGCCTCAGGGAGAGCAGGTTAGTGCATCCACTTTTTCCTTGATACCGGAAAAATCGGTGAATGTAGATATCTGGATTTTCCGCCAGCAACGATTTATGCATAATAATCGGCTGGGGATAGAATATGGCCTGGGATTGTGGATGAACAATTTCAGATACCGCCAAAACATCACCTATGTCAATCAAGGGGATCATACGATGGTGATACAAGATAGTGTGAGCTTCAAAAAAAATAAACTGTTTACCGAATATTTAACCATACCCCTGATGGTTTGTGTACACTTATCGGGCAGAGGCGATCAAGGATTTCAATTGAAGATGGGCGCTAACTTTGGATATCTTTTTAAATCACGTACCAAACAAGTAAGTGATGCTCGAGGTAAAGTAAAAGTGAATGATAATTTTAACCTTAGTACTTTTCGCATTGCACCCGAACTGGTGTTGGCCTGGCATAGCTGGTCATTTTACGCCAATTACAGCCTGACACCGCTCCATCAATATGGGTTAAAACAATACCCCTATGCATTTGGCATCCGGTTTAATGGATTTTAAATAATTTTTTGGTGAATGAGCAACCTGATGTAATTTTGTTTCGTATATACGAAATATGCGGCTATTGGCCACTATATGGTTGATTGCAATCCTGGCACAGGCCTTTAGCAAGGATCTTATCATCTTAAATTATCAACTCAATATCCGATACATTGCAT
>JADGHY010000086.1 GCA_019683625.1 Thermoflavifilum sp.
TGATAGAAGGCCGGCAGCCCTTGTTACCGGCCGAGCGGGTAAAAATTTCATCAAAAACAAAAGATTTCTCAAAAATTATATTTTTGCAGTCAAATTAACCTTAAACACTAACCGTTATGTCTGACATTGCAACCCGAGTTAAAAAAATTATTGTGGACAAGTTAGGTGTTGATGAATCAGAAGTCACACCCGAAGCCAGCTTCACCAATGATTTAGGTGCTGATTCATTAGACACCGTTGAACTCATCATGGAATTTGAAAAAGAGTTCAATATTTCCATTCCTGATGAACAGGCTGAAACCATCACCACGGTTGGTCAGGCTATTGCTTATCTGGAAGAACACGTTAAGTAAGTATTTGCAAGCATCTTGTAGAACGATTAATGGAATTAAAACGCGTTGTCATAACCGGATTGGGTGCCATCACACCCATTGGCAATACTGTTCAGGATTACTGGACAGGGCTAATCAATGGCGTTTCCGGAGCGGATTTCATTACATCGTTTGATACCTCCAAGTTCAGAACCAAATTTGCCTGTCAGCTTAAGCATTTTGATCCTGCGCAATTTCTCGATAAGAAGGAGCTGCGCAAGATGGATCCTTTTGTGCAGCTGGCTGTGATTTGTGCCGATCAGGCGGTGGAAGATGCCCGGCTGAAGGAAGCTCAGGTAGATCCGGATCAGGTAGGTGTCATCTGGTCGTCGGGCATCGGGGGACTTTTTACCCTTATTGAAGAGATCAAAGGTTTTTACCTGGGTGATGGCACGCCTCGGTTCAGTCCATTTTTCATTCCCAAGATGATCATGGACATTGCGGCCGGGCAGATCTCTATCCGCCATGGGTTCCGGGGTCCTAACTTTGCCGTTGTCTCGGCTTGTGCCTCTTCTACTAACGCGCTTATTGAGGCGTTTAACCTGATTCGGTTGGGCAAAGCCAAAGTGATGATCTGTGGGGGCTCGGAGAGCGTGATTAATGAGGTGGCCATTGGTGGTTTTAATGCCATGCGGGCGCTTTCGGAACGCAATGATGATCCAAAGACAGCTTCTCGTCCCTTTGATTTGGACAGGGATGGGTTTGTGATGGGCGAAGGGGCAGGAGGCTTGGTATTGGAAGAGCTCACGCATGCCCAGCAACGTGGTGCCCGGATTTACGCAGAATTTGCGGGAGGGGGAGCCACCGGCGACGCCTATCATGTGACGGCACCTCATCCCGAAGGTTTGGGTGCGGTGAATGTGATGCGTGAGGCCCTGGCAGATGCGGCGTTGAAGCCGGAAGATATTGATTACATCAACGTGCATGGCACTTCCACACCGCTGGGGGATGTAGCGGAAGTGAAGGCCATTCAGCAAGTATTCGGGGATGCAGCCTATCGGCTCAACATCAGCTCCACCAAGTCTATGACGGGTCATCTGTTGGGTGCAGCAGGAGCCATCGAAGCCATTGCTTCTATTTTGGCCGTGGTACACGATATGGTGCCTCCTACCATCAATCATTTTACCGATGACCCCCAGCTTGATGCCCGGCTTAATTTCACCTTTAATAAAGCTCAGCAACGCCAGGTAAGGGCAGCGCTGAGCAATACCTTTGGCTTTGGCGGACACAATGCTTCTGTGATCTTCAAGAAATTTGTTCCCTGAAGATTCCGACCTTGACCTCCGTAAAGAGCATATGGAACCGCTGGTTGGGTGTGAATCAAAACAAACAGCTAAAAAAGGCACTCAAACACATTCTTGGATTCACACCCCGTCATCTGAAGCTGTATGAAACAGCGCTCAGCCATCGCTCCATCACCGAACATAACCGAGAAAGCAATGAGCGCCTCGAATACCTGGGCGATGCTGTGCTGGGCGCCATCGTTGGAGACTATCTCTATCATAAGTATCCCGGCCGTTCAGAAGGCTATCTCACCGAGATGCGCTCCAAAATGGTGAACCGCCAACAGCTTAATGATATTGCCATCAAAATGGGCTTGCGCAAATTGGTGCATTATGATAAATACAACAGCCTGCTTAAAATCAGCCATATTTTTGGCAATGCACTCGAAGCTCTTGTAGGCGCCATTTACCTGGACAGAGGATATGACAAAGCACGCCAGTTTGTATATCAATCTATCATCGCCCCGCATATGGACATGGATGCGCTGGAACATACCGAAATCAATCACAAAAACAAACTCTATGGCTGGGCTAATAAATATGGCCATCAGCTGGAGTTTGAATTGATTGAAGAGGAAATGAAGGGAGCGCGAAAGGTTTTTACAGTGGCTGTGGTGATTGATGGTAAAATAGTGAGCACGGGCAAGGCATATAACAAAAAAGATGCAGGCCAAATAGCCGCCAGGCTGGCTTTAGAACGACTGGGCATTGTGGAACAATCACATCATTCCTGAAAGGTTCCTTGTTTCAAGGAAGATGAGCAGCCAGGGGTAGAGCAAAACTGGCAATAAATTGATTGCCTTGCAGGCTCACTTGCAGATGGCTGCGATGAAGCGACAAGATTTGTGCACAAATCCATAATCCCAATCCTGTTCCGGGCTTAGAAGCATCTCCGCGAATAAAAGGTTTGATTTCTCCCTCTTCGGTTAACGCGGATGGATACCCTGAAGTTGGCTCTGTTGCATTACGAATCACCACAAAAAGTTGATGTTGATCTTCCGACAAATGCACCTCAATTGTTGAATGTTCAGGCGCATATTTCACGCTGTTTTCAAGGAGATTGTATAATACGTGACCCATAAACTGCTGATCGGCTATGACCTGAACATTCGATGTGTATTCATCCATTTGCCAATGGACAAACAGATTTTTTTCTTTGATGAGGGGTTGCAATCTTATCAGTTGATCCGAGAGTAATTCATGAAGATCAACAATGGTGTGATGCAGTTGAATAGCTTCATTTTTTAACCGGGAAGCCATTAAAAAATTATCAATTAATCTTTGCATGCGGCCTAATTCGTGAAGTTGCTGGCTTAGCAGGGTTTGAAAAGTTGTTTCCAATGTTTTATTGTTTACCATAGCCTGCATTTGCATTTGCATGATGGCAAGCGGGGTGCGTAGCTCGTGGGATGCGGCTGCAAAGAAGGCCTGTTCATTTTCCCATGCGGTTTTGATTTGTTGAAGCAATTGATTGATGGTAGATGCCAGTTGTTCCATTTCATCATTTGTGTGGCTCACGGGAACGGGTTGGATCTTTGAAGGTTGTGTGAGGGCGGTTTGGTTCATGTGTTGGGTAGCATGAATAATGTTTCTTATGGGATGAAGCAAGACATGAGTAAAAAAATAAGCTAATGCAAAAACTGCTAGAAAGCTCCACCAGGTTAGCATATAAAGTTTCCATTTCCATTGCTGAAAAAGCTTAGCAATTGGTGCGTCGGGTATGCCTAAAGCGAAAATGAAACGTTCAGTGTCTGAATCTGTATGGGTATTGCTCACGTAAGCAAGTTGCCAGTGGTTCCAGGTGAAGCAGGTATCGGTCATCCGAAGAGGCGATGGGGGAAGAAAACCGGGTGTATGATACCATAGGGAAAAAGAGTCGGGTTGGACGGAATACCAGATGGCAATAGCCTGATCATCGGTGGGCAGGGGAATCAATGCGGGCGAAAGCTGTGTGCGGGAAGCCATGATGCGCGCCTGAGCAAGCAGGGATCCGTTGAGTAGGTTGCTCACATCCCGTTTAAAGCTCTTGTAGAACCAAAGCAGGCTAAATCCAAATACCAATAAAAAGCAGCAGCCTGATAGCATGGCCATCCGCAACCGAATATTTTTCCATAACATCCTGGGCATGGAAATGTTTTAGGGATCTGTTGAAGAGCGAAGACGATAGCCAATTCCTACCAGCGTTTCAATCATAGGATAATCAAATCCTTTATCAATTTTTTTCCGGAGTTGATAAATGTATGCCTCCACAATATTACTTGACATGTCGAAATCCACTTCCCATACTTTTTCTGCTATGAAGGTTTTGGTAAGCACTCGATCGGCGTTGCGCATCAACAATTCCAGCAAGGCAAATTCTTTTCGGGTAAGTGCAATGGTTTTATTGCCCCGGTAGGCGCAATACCGCTGATAATCCAACGTAAGATCACCCACCTGAAGATGACTTGCCTGATCATGATCGATTCTGCGCTGCAAGGCCCGTAGCCGGGCAAGCAACTCTTCCATGGCAAAAGGTTTGCGCAAATAATCCATTGCACCCTCATCCAATGCCTTAACCACCTGATCTGAATGATCTAAAGCGCTGATGACCACAACAGGGGTTTTGGATGGGTATTCCCGCAGTTGTTTCAGGATATCCATACCGCTCATCTGAGGCAACATCAAGTCAAGCAAAATCACATCATAATCTTCCTGAAGGGCTTTCAGCAGGCCCTGGGCGCCGTTGAACATCTGCACACAAACATGTCCTGCTGCTTCCAGCCCTTGCTTGATAAAATTGGATAGGGCTTTTTCATCTTCTATGAGCAAAATCCTCATTGCAACAGAAATGTTTGATGATCTATGGTAATGGTGAGCGGGTGTACAACAATATAATGATATTTGTTCACAAAATAACCTTCATCCCGGGCAATACCCGTCACGATGATATCCAGAGGTTTGGCTTCAAATGCTGAAGATAAATTTTCAATTACATCAGGCCTTAATGCGATCAGATAAGGTTTTTGAACCAAGCCAATCTTCTCTCCCCGTTCATTTAGCTGGAATACTAAGGTGTCTATCCTCACCGTAATATTTTCTCCCGAAGGGGGTGGTGGCGGTTGAGGAGGGGAAAGGCTCAATGTGCTTCCATTGGCCGCGGTCAATTGTTGGATATCCAGATGTGCTGCAGGTCCACGGGCATGGGCAATAATTGTGATTGCTTTTCCGGTTGAGGCTATGTCGGAAATTTTTTTTGCCAGATGCGGGGGAAAATGGAACAATAGTTCTTGGCCCTCATTTGTTTGCACATACACACCATCCATATCGCCCAGATCATTGTAATGATAATCGTGCACAATGCCCTCGTAGGTGATTCCAGTGGTTGGGATAGCCGGTGCTGGCGCCGGAGGTGGAGGAGCAGGCTTTGGGCGTGCTATCCAGGATTGATACACCCACCACCCCAGAAAGCCTAGCAGCAAAAGGCCAAGCCATCTTCTGAGATCAGGGGGTGGAGGTGGTATCTGGAACGGCATACCCAAGTTTATGAAAAATAACACGATCAGGATGATTACCAGCCAGAAGGGCAAAGAAACTTGGTTTCTCATGGAGCATCATTTTAACGAAGCCTGGCTCATTATTGCACCTGATAGGTGATTCCATCCACTGTTAATGTGGCTGCACGGAAGGCCTGGATTTGGCTGTCAGCCACTTCTCCGGGCTGCAGCGCTTTTTTCCATCCATAAGCTTGCACTTTTTTCCCGATGAGAAGCACCTGGCTTAGTTGTCCGTATACCTCCGGGCGAAAGTGCACCACCCAGCCATCGCCAAAGCTAAAACCATTAATTTGCCCGCCCCTGTCGTAAGTGAATGCCCGAATGATGCCGCTATGAGAAAGCGGCTGGTCGGCCGGTGGGGTGAGTGTGGGCGTTGGTGGCATTTCTCCGATAAATTGATTGCCAGCATGCAGCAACACCAGATGAAACACATAACTGCCTACCATTGGCAGTGGTTCCCAGCATCCCGAAATGGTGATGGGTTCTCCCTTTTGAAGATAAGGCAACAGGCTGCTGCCCATGTGTGGGGCAAACTGTACAGTTATGGCGTTGCCTTGTTGCAGTGAAGGGGAAGGGTAAAATCCATTCGTGCTGCTGTCTATAGCAGGCTGGGTGAGGATGAGTTGGAAGCCATCGTAAATGCCATCATCGTTGGTGCTCAAAGCACCTGGCTTACCCGTGAGGGTGATTAATGCCTGAATAGGGCCGGGTCCTGGCCGTCCTGGAGCAGCGACTGGCGGAGGCGGAGGTGCAACAGGAGGCATTTGAGCTGAAAGCGTCTGTGTGCTCAGTACACTTACCATTCCGGTAAGCCATAATACGATCTGTGTTTTCATGGGTTATTGTTTTGCAGTGAAACCATGCTTTTCGCTGCAAAACTTCACCCATTAGTTCAGGCTTACATGAAAATGAAATGAAAATTTTTTCAGCTAGGCAGCAGTTTTATTAAGAATGAATGTAAGAAGTGAGTTGCTGAATGGTTTGTTCCTGATGAGAAATAATAGCTTTGATCACATCGTTGATGGAGATAATACCCACCAGTTCGTGTTGTTGAAAAACGGGAAGGTAGCGGATATTGTTCACAGACATTAATTCCATACAATGTTCGATAGAGTCTTCCGGTGAAATCCGAGGCAGGTCGGTTGACATGATTTCGCCTACGGGAGTATCGGCTGAAGTTTTGCCTTTGAGAATTACCTTTCGGGCATAATCTCTTTCCGTGAGCAAGCCTTTATAAGAGCCGTTTTCCAATACCAACACCGAGCCTACGTTTTCATTGGCCATAATGCGAAGGGCTTCCAGTACAGGAGTGTCGGGTGTTACCCAGATGAGCCGGCCTTCTTTGCGGGACAGAATATTGGCAACATTAATCATGATTGTGGGTTTTAGGTGTTTCAGGAAAAGCGCATTTCCAATATACGGTAAAAATTTGGAAACTGCAAGGGGGTCATTTTTCTGTAAAGCCTGTGATATATCCGAAATAAGAAATATTCTGGCGTTGTTGGAGCACCAGTTGCAGGCTGGCATCCCCGCTGGTGCTGACATGCAAATCCATGCGATATACATCTGGATTTTCGGGAGGATAGATAGTCAAGTGCCAGCCAGTTTTTTGAGTTTTGCTGGTGTATCGATAGGCTCCTGACCGCAGGTGAATGCCACCTT
The DNA here is from genome assembly GCA_019683625.1 of Thermoflavifilum sp. GTDB lineage: Bacteria > Bacteroidota > Bacteroidia > Chitinophagales > Chitinophagaceae > Thermoflavifilum. Next base: position 6,850 of record JADGHY010000086.1, read on the forward strand.
CCGCCGGGTTAAGAGGGGCGGCATAGGCACGTCCGAAATAAGGAAGGTCTGCGGCAAGCGAATCAGGCATCAATGTCAATACATATCCAGGGTCGGTGAGCTGAATAGCCCTTCCATTTAATGGCAGTGCCGTACGGGCATGAAAAACCCATGTGCGTGCGGCAATAGCACGGGCTAATTCTTGGTCATGCAGGCGATCCTGTGCAAGCAGTTGCCCAGAAACGGCCAGAAGACTTATGCCCAGTATGATCCATAGCCTTTTCATCGTTTAATATTTCTTCAAAAGCCATGCAAAATCTTGTCAACGAAGCGATAAATTTTCCTATCAGGTATTTCCATGCGCTTACCTGCTGATAATGAACTAAATTCGGATATTTGTTTGCAGGTTTTTCCATACGTAAATTTCTATTATGTGCGGCATAGTTGCCTATATTGGCCATCGCGAAGCTTATCCTGTGGTTTTGAAAGGATTAAAGCGCCTGGAATATCGGGGTTATGATAGTGCCGGCATAGCATTGATTCAGCAAGCTAAACCGGACGGGCATAACAGGTTAATGGTGTACAAAAGGAAAGGTAAGGTAGCCGAATTGGAAGAGTTTCTTGCCGGCAAAGATTTGCACAGCCATATTGGTATTGGCCATACCCGCTGGGCCACCCATGGTGAACCCAGTGACCGCAATGCACATCCGCATGTATCGAGCAATGGCCGGTTGGCTATTGTACACAACGGGATCATTGAAAATTATGCGGCGCTCAAGCAGGAATTGCTCAATAAAGGGCATGTGTTTGCCAGCGATACCGACACAGAAGTGTTGATTCATTTCATTGAAGACATTCAGCAACACAACCAATGCAGTTTGGAGGAAGCCGTTCGCATTGCTTTGCGCAGGGTGGTGGGGGCTTATGTGATTGTGATCCTGGATGCCGATCATCCGGATACCCTTATTGCAGCGCGAAAAGGTACCCCACTGGTGATTGGTGTAGGCAAAGGCGAGCATTTTTTGGCCTCAGATCCTTCGCCCATCATAGAATATACGCAAGAAGTGGTGTTTGTAAACGACTATGAAGTGGCTATTGTGAAGGCCGATGAGCTGGTGTTGAAAAATCTGGGCAATGAACGGCAAACGCCCTTTATCCAGAAGCTGGATTTGGAATTAGCAGCCATTGAAAAAGGCGGATTTCCTCATTTCATGTTAAAAGAAATTTTTGAACAACCCGATACTATTTATGATAGCTTAAGAGGCCGACTGGATGAGGCAAATGGCAGGCTTACCC
>JADGHY010000087.1 GCA_019683625.1 Thermoflavifilum sp.
CATTGAAAATATGCTCGTCATTTGCCAGAAAATAATCATAGATTATATCTGCAAAAGGTGCGGCATATAAACCGTAGTTGCGGCGAAACATTTTCCTTACTTCAAGTGTAGCCGGATGCCTGTCGGTGAAACTGTCAATAGCCCGATGCAATAAGATGCCCGCCCGAATGCTTTCCGGATAGTGTTCTAATGCCTTTCGCCCCTTTACAAAATCGGCAATCATATTGCCCACCAGCAAGGGTGAATGGTTAGAGGAAAGATAGGCATGTGCTAAAAAATTCATCTTTGAAGATAAGATTTTTCCCGCTGCCGGGCAGCGCTTCCCCGGCATGACGGGCTTTTTGATCCTCTTGCCGGAAGTTTGCTGCGGGTAAGGGTTTGCACACTGATTAAAGGCAGATGGTGCCTGCGCTTCCAAACCCCTTGACCAACAAATCGTTATTTTTGCGGCACATCAAAATTTCTGTGCCATGGCGAAAGGACCCGTTTCTCAATTCATCGCCCATCATTATCGTCATTTCAATGCCGCCGCTTTGGTGGATGCGGCGAAAGCTTATGAGGCCCATTTGCAGGCCGGTGGGAAAATGATGATCACCCTGGCTGGCGCTATGAGCACGGCAGAGCTGGGCGTTTCCCTGGCCGAAATGATTCGCCAGGACAAAGTGCATATCATCAGCTGCACGGGCGCAAATCTGGAGGAAGATATTATGAATTTGGTGGCGCATAAGCACTACAAACGCGTACCACATTACCGCGACCTTAGTCCGCAACAAGAATGGGAGCTGCTGCAACAAGGATACAACCGGGTGACCGATACCTGCATCCCGGAAGAAGAAGCTTTCCGGCGCATCCAGCATCATATCGAAAAAATTTGGAAACAGGCCCAACAAAAAGGAGAACGGTATTTTCCCCACGAATTCATGTATCAGCTCTTGCTGAGTAAAGTGATGGAATCCGATTATGAAATTGATCCAAAAGACAGCTGGATGTTGGCCGCTGCTGAAAAAAACCTTCCCATTGTGGTTCCCGGCTGGGAAGATAGCACCCTGGGCAATATCTTCACTTCCTATTGCATCAAAGGAGAACTCCAGCCCACTGTGGTAAAAACCGGTATCGAATACATGATGTTTCTGGCCGACTGGTATCGGACTCATGCCACGGGCAAAGGGGTAGGCTTTTTCCAGATTGGTGGCGGTATTGCGGGCGATTTTCCGATTTGTGTGGTGCCCATGATGTATCAGGATCTGGGCTGGAAAGATGTACCCTTCTGGAGCTATTTCTGCCAGATTTCCGACTCTACTACCTCTTATGGTTCTTATTCCGGAGCCGTACCCAATGAAAAAATCACCTGGGGCAAACTCGGCATTGACACGCCCAAATTCATCATAGAATCCGACGCCACCATCGTGGCACCTTTAATCTTTGCCTGGATATTGGGTTGGTAGTAAAATGAAAATCCCTCAACCGATAAGGGATTGAGGGATTTTCATGATCTTCCGATCATCCATTCAGGCGAATTGCATATCCTACGAGAAGCGTGGCCGCGCCGGTGTGATTTTTTCCGTCCTGTTCATATTTCTGGATATTGAGAAAACCATAATTGCCGCCGGCATGTAAAAACACATATCCCTGGCGACGGATGTCCAACATGAGGCTCACGCCTCCCTCTATCCCCACATTGGCTTTGTGAAGCTGGTCTTTGATGTCTTCATTGGCATCGAATGACTGGGTGGGAGCTATCTGCTGGGTTTCCTGCGGATCGGCATACACAGGACTGGAACCAGAAGTTACATTTTTGGCGCTTACCAGAAATCCCAGATAGGGACCTGCATCCACGGCAAAACGCCAGTTTTTCTTCTGCCCGAAATCCCACCCAAATTTTGCCAGCACCGGGATCTGCAGGTAATTCAGCTTGGCTTCGCTCTTGTAATTGGCATACACATAGGTATTGGGGGGTGCCTGCGGATTAAACTCGCTGGCCGAGATAGCCTGTACACCATTTTTTTTACCGCCCTGTGAAGAATATTCGACCTGAGGCTGCAGGGAAAACAACGGGCTAAAATGGATGTCGGCGAATACTCCCACATCTGGCCCTAGCCGGGACGAATATCCTTTGCTGATGGGAGAAGCGCCAGAGCCCGCCTCCAGATTGGGAATGCTCAATCCACCCTGGACGCCAAAATACAATTTGTTTTGCTGGGCTGAGCCCATGAGGCTTGCTGCCACAAAACCAACAGCAAGGCCGATAGCACGGAAATTACACATGATATAAGATTTTAAAAGGTGAACAAAATCTGCTTTGCATGCACACCCGCCAGAAAGCTTCACCGGCTGTAGAAGCTCTATCAAAAGTACTGAGTATCAGAAAGTTTTCTGTCTTTTTACTGTAGAAATTGGCAAATAAAGATCCTGTGCAGCATTTTTATTTTTTGCATAAAACGCTTAGTTTTCCCAATCGTTTCTCTTCAACCCCTCAACCCATGCTTACCACACATCGCAAAGCTGTTGGCTATGCCCTCATTGCAGCCTTGGGCGGATTTTTGTTTGGCTTCGACACCGCCGTGATTTCCGGCGTAGAAAAAACCATTCAACAGCTATGGCAGCTAACTGATCTCTGGCACGGATTCACGGTTTCTGCCGCCTTGTTTGGGACGGCCTTTGGTGCCTTGTTTGCCGGTAGGCCGGCCGAACGGCTAGGCCGGAAAAAGATGTTGCAGATAATTGGCTTTCTGTATGCCTTCACCTCTATAGCCACAGCTTTAAGCCATCATTGGATAGATTTTATCTTGTTTCGTTTTCTGGGCGGACTGGCCGTGGGAGCTTCTTCTGTGGTGGGCCCCATGTATATTTCCGAGATTTCGCCAGCCCGGCTTCGGGGGCGCCTTGTGGGTTTTTTCCAGCTAAATGTGGTGGTGGGTATTTTAGTGGCTTTTTTATCGAATTATTTTTTAATGAAATATTTCGGCCCAGGCTCGTGGCGCTGGATGCTGGGCGTGCAGGCCCTGCCTGCGCTCGTGTTCTTCGCCTTAGTATTCATCATTCCGGAGAGCCCCCGCTGGCTGGTAGGACACGATCGGATGGAACAGGCCCGCCAAGTGTTGCTGGTTTTGCAAACCGACCAGGTAGATGAAGCCCTTTCCCAGATTCAACGCTCCCTGCGACACCGGGAAGACCTGAGCAAAGAAAAACTCTGGCAAAAAAAATATGCCCGCCCCATCGCATTTGCCATGCTTCTGGCCATGTTCAATCAACTCTCCGGTATCAATGCCATTTTGTATTATGCACCCCGCATCTTTGAAATGACGGGTATCCGGGCCGATATGGCCTTCCTGCAGGCTATGTGCGTGGGCATCACCAACATGGTGTTCACGCTGGTGGCCATGTCGCTCATCGACCGTTTTGGCCGCAAAACCTTATTGATCATTGGCTCTCTGGGGATGATTGTATTTTTAGGTCTTACAGCAGCAGCATTTTTTCAACAGGTGCACGGTGGTTTTGCCGTGATGGGCTACCTCATTGGCTTTATTGCCTTTTTTGCTTTTTCACAGGGCGCCGTGATCTGGGTATTTATCTCCGAAATCTTCCCTAACAAAGTCAGGTCAAAAGGACAAGCCCTTGGCAGCACCACCCACTGGACCATGGACATTCTCATCTCCTGGCTTTTCCCCTGGATGGCCGCCACATTAGGCGGTGGCTTTAGCTTTCTGATCTTCACGGGCATGATGGTGCTGCAACTGATTTTTGTCTGGCGTTTTCTCCCCGAAACCCGGGGCAAAACCCTCGAAGAGATTCAAGCCGCCCTCGGCATTGACTTGGAACCTTCCTTTACCGCTTAAGACCATTCCTCCACTGCCTTTTCTTTTTCCTGCTTCAGCACCCGTGCCGAAATGGTGATGCTTAATTCGTACAGCAAATACAGCGGAAAGGCAATGATAAGCTGACTGGTAATGTCGGGAGGGGCAATGAATGCTGCCAGCACCACAATCACCAGAATAGCATGCCTGCGGTAGGTTTTTAAAAACTTAGGAGTAATGAGCCCGATTTTGGTGAGAAAATACACCAGAATGGGAAGCTCAAATATGCAACCCAACCCAATCACCAGCTGAGAAAGCATGCTCAGGTAACTCTGTACCGTAAAAATATTTTCAAACTGATTGGAAATCTTGTAGTTGGCAAAAAAGGTAAGGGCATAAGGCGCAATTAAAAAATAGCCGAATGAAACCCCCAGAAAAAACAATAAAGAAGTCCAGAATACAATCCCCCGGGCATAGCGAATTTCCTTGGGCGTAAGTGCCGGCTTGATGAATAACCAAAATTCCCAGAGAATATAGGGGACAGACACAATAGCACCAATAACTACGGAAGAGGTTAGGCTAAGCATGAATTGCCCGGATACTTCCAGGTTTTGAAAATGAATATCTAATGATTGCAGGCACAACCTGTTGCCCAGATGCAAGGCCTGATCTATCTTACACAGGATGCGATAGGTGATGAAATCCGGATGGGTGGGCCCCATGATGATGTCGTTGTAAATCTGGTGGATAAAAATAAACACCAGCGTGGCAGCTATTATCACCGCGATCAACGATCGAATGATGTGCCAGCGGAGCTCTTCCAGGTGATCGAAAAACGACATCTCGGCCTTGTCGGGATTATTTTTGAATAGCTGCCTGAACATGGATCTTTTTTGAGGCTGCGCAAATTTACAGGAAATGGCCTTTCAGATCTGGCCAAAGAAAGGGAATGCTTCAGGCCGGCACCACCTGAACGTTGCCCGTGCGTTTCAATGCTCCCCAGTGTTGCAATTCGCCTTTGATGGCTTTTTTCACCGCCTTAATCACCACCAGATACATGAAAACCCGGTACACCAGCCGCTGGGGAATCACCCAAATCAATTTCCGATAATCTGCCTTTTCAAAAGCAAAAGCCAGAAGCGCAGCGGCAGCATCAATCAACAAAAACACCACATAGTAAGCCAGAATATGCAGTTTGCTTTCCCAGTTTAAGAAGGCCAATCCGAACACCAGAATGATATCGGCCAGCGGAGCCAGCAAGGGAAGCATGATTTGGAAGATGAGGATATTGGGCAAGGCTACCCATCCCAGCGTACCATATTGGCTATTGAAACAGGCATCGCGATTTTTCCAGAAGCTTTGCATGATGCCAAAACACCAGCGAAAACGCTGCTTAAACAGCATCTTCCAGGTTTCAGGAGCTTCGGTATAAGAAATAGCCTGCGCACAATGGCGGATGCGATATCCCTTACGAAGAATGCGGATGGTAAGATCACAGTCTTCGGCCAAAGTATCGGAAGTAAAACCTCCGGCAGTCAGGATAGCCGATTTCCGAAAAGCCCCAATGGCCCCCGGCACCACCGTAATGCAATTCAGCAGATCAAAAGCCCTCCGGTCAAAATTCTGGCTGGTAATATATTCGATAGCCTGCCAACGGGTGAGGATGTTCACTTCATTGCCCACCTTCACATTGCCTGCCACAGCGCCCACAGATGCATCGGTAAACATCTGCATCAGCCGGGTAATCGCATCGGCTTTCAGCTGCGTATCGGCATCAATACACACCACAAAATCTCCTTTTGCCTGCGCAATACCATAATTCAGCGCAGAGGCCTTACCTCCGTTCGGCTTGGTGAAAATATGCACCAGAGGATGGCTTCCATAGGCCCTCTCCATTGCCTCCAGGGTATGGTCTGAAGAACCATCATCCACACAAATTACTTCCAGAGGCCGATAATCGTTTTCCAGAATCGTGCGGATGGTGCGCACAATATTCACTTCCTCGTTATAGGCCGGTATGACTACGCTTACCAGCGGCTGCGGGGTTTCTTCGGGTGAAAAACTGGCTAAGGTTGATGCTTGCAGCTGCTTTTGCCTCCGGTTTTCTTTCCAGGCCAGAATAGCCATCAGCAGCATGCGTCCCAGCGATAGGGCAATTCCCACCATAAACAATGCCCAGAGCAAATTGTTGATCCAGTAGGTGCAGGTAGCAAAAAAATAGTTGAGCTTGATGAGGTAATAGTCTTTTTTGTTCTGAATGGGTGGCATCAGTTCATCACGCGTCTTGCCCATAAGATCGCCAACCGTGGTAAACTGATAGCCATGGGCCCGGAAATAATGGATGATGCGCGGCAGGGCCTGCACGGTGGCTTCACGATTGCCTCCGGCATCGTGCAGCAAGATGATATTTCCCCGATTCTGCATGCGCACCACCCGGTTGAAAATGGTATCGGCATTAACCCCATCATCCACATCCCAGTCTTCCGGATCAATATTTTCTCCGATGGTGTAATAGTTCAACTTACGCGCCAGGGCTACGGGAATCAATTCCACCATCAGGTGTGGTTCTGAATCGGCGTTGTAGGGTGCCCGGAACAGGATGGTGGAGTGGCCTGTAATGCATTCAATCAACAAGCGGGTGGCCTGTATTTCATATATAGCCAGCCGTGGCGGGAGCGCAGCAATGTTGGGATGCGTAAAGGTATGATCACCAATTTCAAAGCCATCACGGAATTCCCGCCTTACCAGGGGAATATTGTTTTCCGCGTTGATGCCCACCAAAAAAAATGCGGCAGGTACATGTTCTTTCTCGAGAATATCCAGAATGCGTGGCGTATATCGCGGGTCTGGCCCATCGTCGAAAGTTAGCACCAGCTTCTTATTGGCCGCGCCGAACTGGCGGATTACAAAGGTGGAAGGCAGGCTTTCATAATGCTGTTCAGCAATCAGCATATCGGTCGTATCCAGCTCAAGGGCAATTTTACCGGGCTCGGGAGTGGCTAGTACATCCAATACTTCTCCCTCCCCTAAATAGTCCACATCATTGGAAAGGCTTACCGTAGAAAATTTGCCGAAGTCAACCGGCTTACGGGCCAGGGCAGAATCGCTCAGATCCTGGTCGTAAAAACTCCAAAGCCGATTGTCTTCAGAGCCGAGGCGCCAGAAACAAACGCCTGCCATCCCATCTTCCGCGGCAAAGCGCATGGTATTGAAGTTGGTGGCCGCATCGGTAAAATACACTTCATGCGGCACAGAGTCATCGTCTATATAGCTGAAGTGCAAATTGTAGCTGTCGTCGTCAAATGCAATATGGGCGTGGTATTCTTTTGCCAGGCTTAGTGCTTCCTGATAGGTGAGGTTGGTTGCCTGGGATTGCTGGGGCCAGTCATATCCGTAAGCAGCGAGCCCCAGGATGATTTTTTGAGAGGGGACCTGGTTTTCTATGGCACTCACGGCGCCTTCTACCCAGTGCTGGTCGCTAATGGCTCCCGGCACGCTTTGGTCATCATGTTCATCATAAGCCATCACCACCAGATAATCAGCTGCTTGTGCCAGCCGGCCATAATCATAGTCTTCGTTGAACGGTGGCACATCCACGGTCACCAACAGGCCTGCAGCATGCAAGGAATCGTACAGCTGCTGCTGAAATGCTACCAGTGCATCATTGTTTTTCTCGATCAAATTTTCCAGATCCACATTTACCCCGGCAAAATGATTGCTGAGGAGGATTTCTTTCAGCTGATGAATTACCCTGCGGGCTATGGCCGGATGGTGCAACATCCGATGCACCGATTTGCCATCAAAATCATCTGCATAATGGTTAGAAAAAATTGGGACGATGCGCACCGCACTGTCGCGCATGATCTTCAGGGCCGCCGGATCTATGCGGGTTTGCAGGGAATCTCCCGGCGTCAGAAATATCCATTCGGGAAAAATCATGTTGAGCTTGCCCGCATTGCTTTTTAAAGAAAAGAACGACTGGGCATCCCATGGCACGTAAAAAGCCGCACGGATTTGGTTAGAAGCCACTACAGGTTTATGCTTGCGATGGATATTTGCCAGCTTTTGCGAGCGATGCCGTTGGATAAATTGCTGAAAACTCTGAAATCGCAGGTTTTTCCGGGTGATGAAAGTGGTAGGATCATTAGGGTTTAAAATCTTTTTATATACCTCATTTTTATCCCGCAGCCTGGGAAGCGAGGGATTGGTGGCATTGACCAAGGCAATAAAAAATAC
>JADGHY010000088.1 GCA_019683625.1 Thermoflavifilum sp.
TTTTTATTTTCAATTGTATATCTACCTTTGCGCCGCCAAATGCTAAAGGGTATATGGAAAGCGATAGTACCCGATTACGAACATACCTTTTCCTGAACTGACCTGCCTGTTGCCTAGCTGCTTTATAGCCTGCATCAGGCAGGCATAAAGCATACGCTATGCGGCTGTTTTATTTCATACCGGATTTTTTCTTACGTTCAGCCTATTTCTATTTTTTCTATCACCCCTCATCGTGCCGAAGGTGAATGCATGATGCATGTATGCCCACATGTCCGTTTTGCATTTTTTTCATTCACCTTCAAAATGCTGTACGATGCTGCCAATCTCACAAGTGATTGCTAAAAAGACGGGTATTTCCAATGCTTCGGACCTGCGGGAATTTCCGGGTTCCGAAAACTTATGGCGCGTGGCAAGGCTTTCCATGGATGAAATGTTTCAGGAATTCCACAGCGATGAAACCGGTATCTGGCAGGAAGATGCCGAGGAAAGGCTCAGGCAATATGGATGGAATGAAATCACACACGATAAAGCTCCGGCCTGGTACATCCAGCTGATAGAGGCTTTCATGAATCCTTTCATTGGTGTGCTGGCTATCATTGCTTTGATTTCGTTGCTCACCGATGTGGTGCTTGCTGCGCCGGGTGAAAAAGATTATAGCACTTTAATGGTGATTGTGGTGATGATTGTCCTGAGTTCATTCATCCGCTTCTGGCAGGAATATCGGAGCAATCGTGCCGCAGAGGCTTTAAAAAGCATGGTAAAAACCACGGCCACCGTATTGCGCAAGGGGTTGGGCAGAAAGGAAATTCCCATCCAGGAGCTGGTGCCTGGGGATGTCATCTGGCTGGCAGCGGGCGACATGGTGCCGGCCGATTGCCGCATCCTCACCAGCAAAGATTTATTTATCACGCAGGCCATGCTTACCGGGGAATCGGTTCCTGTGGAGAAGCGCGCCCATGCCCAGCTTGAAGCTGATCAATCATCCTTATCGAAACGCCATGTTTTTGACCTGGAAAATATTGCTTTCATGGGAACCAACGTGGTGAGTGGTTCAGCCCTGGCCATGGTGGTACTCACAGGCAACCATACCTATCTGGGTACGATGAGCCATACCCTCACCGGCAAACGCGCAGAAACGAGTTTTGATAAGGGAGTCAACAGCGTGAGCTGGCTCCTGATCCGGGCTATGCTGATCATGGTGCCCCTGGTGTTTTTGATTAATGGACTCACCAAAGGTGATTGGTTGAATGCTTTTTTATTTGCCATGGCCATGGCCGTGGGACTGACTCCCGAGATGCTACCCATGATTGTGACCACCAACCTGGCCAAAGGCGCCATCAATATGAGCAAGCGGAAAGTAATCGTAAAACGCTTAAACGCTATTCAAAACATCGGTGCCATGGATGTATTGTGTACCGATAAAACAGGCACGCTTACGTTGGATAAAATTGTGCTGGAACGCCACCTGAACGTAAATGGGGTAGATGATGAAGAAGTATTGAAATGGGCATATCTAAACAGTTATCATCAAACCGGATTGAAAAACCTGCTGGATTTAGCGGTATTGGAACATGCACGCGAACACGATTTGTTTAAACAAGAAGAACGATATGAGAAGGTGGATGAAATACCTTTTGATTTTCAGCGTAGGCGCATGTCGGTGATTGTGAGAATGCCCAATCACAGGCATTTGCTGGTGTGCAAGGGTGCAGTGGAAGAGATGATTGATCTGTGCAGTTATACTTTTGAACCTGATGAAAACCGTGCGCTGCATATTCATCGTGATCCGGTGATTCCGATGACAGATGCGATGAAAGAAAATATCCTTCGGATTTCGCGAAAGCTTAACGAAGATGGGCTACGGGTATTGCTTGTGGCTATCAAGGAATATGAAGAACGGCCGTTGAATTACACGGTTGCCGATGAGCAGGACATGATCTTTACGGGCTTTATCGGCTTTCTGGATCCGGCCAAACCTTCTGCCCGTCCGGCCATTCAAAGCCTGCAACAACTCGGTGTGCAGATCAAGGTATTAACGGGCGATAATGAAGTGGTGGCTCAGAAAATCGGAAAAGATGTAGGTATCCCTTCGGGCGAAATATTGCTGGGACATGAAATGGCCCAGCTTTCGGATGAAGCGCTTGCCGAACGGCTGCGGGGTGCTTATATCTTAGCTAAGTTAAGCCCCATGCAAAAAGCCCGTGTGGTGAAGGTTTTGCAAGCAATGGGGCATACGGTTGGGTTTTTGGGTGATGGTATCAATGATGCGGCTGCGTTGAAGCAGGCCGATGTGGGCATCTCGGTGGACACTGCCGTGGATATTGCCAAAGAAAGTGCCGATATCATTCTGCTGGAAAAAGATCTGATGGTGTTGCGAAAGGGCGTAATCTATGGCCGACGTACTTTTGGCAATATCATCAAATACATCAAAATGGCCGTGAGCAGCAATTTTGGAAATATGTTCAGCATGCTGGGTGCCAGTGCCTTGTTTCCCTTCTTGCCCATGTTGCCTATTCAGTTGCTGGTGCAGAACCTGTTGTACGACTTATCGCAAATTGCCATTCCATGGGACAGGATGGATGCTGAATACATTGCCGTGCCCCGCAAATGGCAGGCAGAAGGCATAGCCCGGTTCATGATTTGTATTGGCCCCATCAGCTCTATATTTGATTACCTGACGTTTTACGTGATGTATGATGTATTCCATGCCACTACGCCAGCACAGCAAAGCCTGTTTCAGTCGGGCTGGTTCATTGAAGGCCTGCTTTCCCAAACCTTAATAGTGCACATGATTCGTACCAAAAAAATTCCTTTCCTTGAAAGCTGGGCTACCTGGCCGGTGATTGCGCTCACCCTGTTGATCATGGCCGTGGGTATATGGATTCCTTTTTCTCCATTTGCCCCTGCATTAGGCCTGAGACCTTTGCCAGGCGTGTATTTCATCTACCTGCTGGCTATCCTGTTAGGATATAGTGTGCTTACACAAATCGTCAAGTATGTGTATATCCGCAAATTTGGGCAATGGTTGTAAACATACTCACTACTTTTTCAATTCCGGATTATGCAGGTAAAGCACTTAAGACAAGCGCTGTTGGCTTTAGCCGTGGTTTTTGTATGCATCCATTTCTCTGCCCGGGCACAGGTCTCAGATCAATCTCGGGCATGGGCAGATACGCTTTCGTATCCGGTGTGGGAGATTCACGATCAGTTTACCTTCATCACCCAATATCATCCGGCTTTTCATGCGGCTTATTCCGGTAAAAACAGTTTATCTGCTGCTGCTGATCAGGCTTCATCGCTTACGGCCACACTGTTTATTGGCAGAAGGCTATGGCGCAATGCTATGGTATATTGCAGTCCCGAAATTTCCGGTGGGAAAGGCTTTGACGATGTGCATGGCATAGCCGGATTCCCCAACGGGGATATTTATCGGGTGAATGATCCATCCCCCAAAGGATATATAGCTCGCTTGTATGTGAAGCAATATTTTGTATTGGGTTCATCGCAGAAAAAGGCCGGTAAGGACGTTTTACAGCCTGAAACTTATGCGCCCGATCCGGCTCAGCCAGCATCTGCCAGGCAGATTGAGGCTATTGTTGGAAAACTGTCCATGACAGATTTATTTGATGATAATCCCGCCAGCCATGATCCCCGAACCCAGTTTTTAAACTGGTCTATGATGGATGATGGAGCATGGGATTTTCCGGCCGACACACGCGGTTATGATGCCATCCTTTCACTGGCATATCTTGCCCCCCGTTTCACATTTCGGATCGCCGAAGCCCTGGAACCCACTCAGGCCAATGGCCGTAAACTCAATTGGCATCTGCATCGCAGCCATGCTGAAACCATAGAGATCATCTATGCAGGAAAATGTTTTCAGCATCATGTATTTGCAGGCATGCATATCTATCACAATTTTACGCCTGCACCCATATATGCAACAGTGATCAATGAAAAGCTCACCGGTGTGGATACTGCGCTTGATGTGATTGATCCCGCTGCAACAAGCCATGCAAAATATGGAGCAGGGATCAGCCTGAGTGAGGAAATAAATAATCGTACACAAATTTTTTTGCGCGCAGGATGGAATGATGGGCATACCGCCACATGGGCTTTTACAGAAATTGACCGCTCCCTGAGTGCAGGCGGGGTGTATCAAATACCTTTTGCAAGAAAGCAGCAAATGATGCAATTGGGATATGCGCTGGCTGTGAATGGCCTCTCTGCTCCCCATCGGCATTTTCTGGAAATAAGCGGATATGGATTTGTGATTGGAGACGGACATTTGCATTACAACACGGAAGATATAGCAGAACTATATCTGTTATTCCCCATCCATCGCTTTATTGCGATAACAGGCGATATACAGGCCATATCCCATCCGGCGTATAACCGGGACAGAGGCCCGGTGGCGGTGGGAAGTCTTCGCATGCATGTTTCATTCTGAATGGCGTATTATTCAATTTTTTATCGCTTATGAATAGGTTAGGGAATAATGGCATGTTCAAAAATATCAGCTAGATACTTGAAAGCAAATAAAAGATCAGCACAATGCCGCCTATGGCTATGATGCATGTGGTAAATAATGGCATGGCCGAGGAAGGCTTAAAGGATTGATTTTTCAGTTGCTTGTTGTTTTTCTGGTATTGGATATACGATAAAATGGCTATAAGTATGCCAATGATCACCATGATTACGCCTACGATTCCCGAATATCCGGATGTTACCGAATGAGTGGTTTTGAGGAAGAGGGAAAGTTGTTTCAAGAACAGGCTGAATTTCACGATCACAAATCCGAAGCCCATTAAGGCTATGCTGGTGCGCATCCAGGCCAGGAAGGTTCTTTCGTTGGCCAGATATTCCCGGGTACGGTCAATTTCATTTTTTTCTGCATCTTGTGCCATACACATTTTTGGTAATTATTTTGAAGGCAAATTTTGTGCAAAAACAACAGCTATCATAGGGTATGGATACCATTGATGGATGAGCCATATATACGGTAGGTATTGAATTGGGCAACTGCATGCAGCAAACATGTCGTTTTTTCAAAACCATTATCAGCCCAAAAACCTAAGGGCTCATTATTGCAGCTCACCCCAGCCTTGGCGATAGGTGCGTCGCAGAAATTGATTGGCAGGTTCAAAGTTGGTGATGCGCATCTGGGAGGCATCCCATTGATAGCTGATGTAGCGGCCGGGTGTAGTAAGCACAGTTTGGTTGCCACGGGTTTCAGGTTGCTGCAACGTAAAGCATCGAAGCAGCAAATTGCCCATCAACACAGTTTCTGTAAGTGGGCCGGCATATCCTTCAAAAGGTGAATCCACTTCTGCATTTCCATATCCGGCCAGGCAGGCATCAATCCATTGCCACCAATGCCCGTCCATCCCGCCTTCCACGCGGGGATATTTTTGCGGAACCTGAATATCTTCATTCAGGGAAAGCGGCAGCAGCCGGGGGTGATTTCCGCCCCAACCACAAGCTATTTTACCGCGTGTACCGATAAATAAGGAGCCTCCCTCATAATCATCGTCGGGTGGAATAGCTGCCAGGGCTTCGTTTTCGTTTACATCAGGACTTAATTCATCGGGCCGGTCGGGTATCAATCCGCCGTCCATCCAATACAGACGCAGGTTCCGTCCGTTTTTGAGGGGAAAGGTATAGCGCAGGATACTGGCTGGGGGAATGCTATCCTGGTAAAAAGCTTCCCGGAATATGCCGGAATAGAGGGTAACGGCACTGCAAGTGATTTCGGTAGGATAGCTCAGGTTAAATAATTTAAAAGCCGGGCCGATAATATGGCAGCCCATGTCGCCCAGGGCTCCCGTACCAAAGCGCCACCAGCCGCGCCAGTTGAAGGGCACCAGGTTATCGATGTAATCCACGTACTCGGCCGTTCCCAGCCACAGATCCCAGTTCAGCTCTTTCGGCACCGGCGGGTGCTCAGTGGGCCAGGGAATGCCCTGAGGCCAGACAGGCCGGTTGGTCCAGCAATACACGGTATGCACTTCTCCGATTAAGTCGGCCTCCAGCCATTCCCTTAGTGTGCGCATCCCATCGCAGGAAGCGCCCTGATCGCCCATCTGCGTTACCACCCGATATTTTTTTGCTGCTTCGGTAAGCACTCGGGCTTCGTAGATATCGTGGGTAAGTGGTTTTTGCAGATACACGTGTTTTCCCATTTGCATGGCCCGGAATGCCACCAGCGCATGATTATGATCAGGAATGGCAATTGTCACCGCATCGAAATGGTTGTGCTCTTTATCGTACAGTTCCCGCCAGTCTTCATAGAAACCGGCTTTGGGAAATTCTTTTCTGCGGGGGGCGGCCATGCGTTGGTCCACATCGCAGAGATAAGCAATGACGGCATTTTTTTTCGGAGCCTGGGCAAAATGATGGATATCGTTTTCTCCTTCCCCGCCACAACCTATAGCCGCAATATACAAGGTATCGCTCGGGGCCACATATCCTTTGCCACCGAGTACATGCCGGGGTACAATATAAAATCCTGCAGTGGCCATGGCCGCTGCCTTAATGAAATCACCGCGCGTCATGCGATGCGTGGATGTGGGTTCTGTGTGTGCTTTCATAGCCTGAGATGATGAGGGTTAATAAAAAAAGAATGGACCTGCAATTACCAGGTTCGGATTTTGATATTGCGAAACCAGATTTTTCCGTTTTCTGTGCCTTGCAAAGCAATATGCCCCTCATGAAAACTGCCAAAACCTGGCATGGAAGCGAATTTACTATGAGCGATAAGCGCTTTCCAGTGAGCATCCCACAGGTGGGTGTCGATGATGAGATGACCATTTTCCAATAATTGCAAATGGCCATGATCGGCAATGATTTCATATTGATTCCATTTGCCGCCTTCTGTTACCCATTCCGTATCGGCAGGGATCAGGTCATATAAATCGCCGGCACGGCATTTCAGGATGCGGCTATCGGGGCTGCAGCACAGGTCAACGATTTGCATTTCCGGACCTGTAGCCCAGGTATCAGCATAGGCCGGGGCTTCATGTACATAAAACATCACACCACTATTCCCACAGGGCTCAATTTTCCATTCAATCTTCAGATCAAAATTGGTAAAAGTCTCATTGGTCGTGAGATCGGCATAATCTGCATATTGGCTTCGGGCATTTTTATCAAGCACAATGGCTCCATCCTGCACTTTCCAGGCTTTTCCGGGCTGCTTTTCCAGATACGAGTGCCATCCCTGAAGATCTTTGCCATTGAAAAGCAGGCGCCAGCCCATGGCTTTTTCGCGAGCAGTAAGCGTGTTGGGTTGCTGGGCCCGGGCCAACTGGAGGCTGATAAGCAAAAAAGCTGCAGAAAGCCAATACAGATGCCATTTCATAAAACCAAGATGGGTGAAAAATCCTTTAAAGCTAATTTTTTTGGGTGAGATATGCAATGGATTTTTAAGCAGCAGCATGCCCAGATAAAATTAAATTTCGGATAGGCTTTGCCTCGGCAGCTTGCACATGTTTCCCCTAGCCGGGCAACTGATGGGGAAGGAAAAACTGTTGTGCAGGCTAAGATGGGCAATCAGCTGATTTTAAGGCCATAAAAAATTTATGTGGAAAAGCTGTAATTTCGTGCTCGCTTGTGTTGGGTTGTTAGCTCAGTTGGTTTAGAGCATCGTCTTGACAGGGCGGGGGTCACCGGTTCGAATCCGGTACAACCCACACCACAGGTTGATCTGGGTTGTTAGCTCAGGGGTTCAGAGCACTGTCTTCACACGGCAGGGGTCACTGGTTCAAATCCAGTACAACCCACTTGATGAGGGAAACGTTGACGCTCTTTTTTCTTTCGTTCAGGTGATGGAGTTCACCTTTAACCGCCCGATTTGCAAAGGCTGATGACTCCTGTACATTTGCGTGTATTAAAGCATGATATATGTACAGGAATTTATTATTTATTGGCTTAGGCAGTTGTATAGGCGGTGTCTTGCGCTATTTGTTTCAAACCATTATTCAACGTTATTATCCCGCCCCGATTCCCCTTGGCACCCTTTGGGTG
>JADGHY010000089.1 GCA_019683625.1 Thermoflavifilum sp.
TCTTAAAATACTAAACATATCATTGAAACGTTTACATGATCGAAGCTTTTTATGGAAAAAGATTTAGTTTGCGTAAAAATTACAATAAGTAAAAATTTTGTTGTAAGTTTAACTTGTTAATAGCCCAAACCAGACCAATACATGACCCGAGTGAACGCCATCATAGCTTATTTGAGCTTCTCTGTATCCTTATTACCCTTGATTGCAGCTGCCCAGCAGATTGATTCCACCACGTCAATTGATGGGAGGGTAAATGTGATCAATACCGCTGTGCCCTTTTTGCGCATCTCGCCGGATGCACGCAGCGGCGCCATGGGTGATGCGGGGGTAGCCATTTCACCCGATGCCAACTCCATATACTGGAATCTTTCTAAAATTCCATTTGCGACCCAGACGGGCGCCTTGTCGGTTACCTATACTCCTTGGCTGACTCAACTGGTCAACGATGTGTATCTGGCAGATTTGAGCGGATATAAGCAACTGGACGAAACCCAATCGGTAGCGGCTTCGCTCCGGTATTTTTCGTTGGGCAACGTGCAGTTTTATGATTTCAGGGGCATGGATCAGGGGCAATTTCACCCGCGCGAATTTGCCTTTGATGCCGGATACGCCCGAAAATTATCTGACCACTGGGGATTAGGCATTGCCCTGCGCTATATTTATTCTAACCTGGCTTCCGGATACAATCCCGATAATGGCAGCACTTATAAGGCCGGCCAGGCTGTGGCGGGTGATGTATCCACTTATTACACAGCCACCGTGGATAATGATAATGGCGGCAGCCATACCTGGAGCTTTGGCGCTGCCATCACCAATGTGGGCAATAAAATTTCTTATACCAACGGCGCCGCACAGAAAAATTTTCTGCCCACCAACCTGGGCATTGGCGCTGCCTATACCACCCAACCCGATGAATACAACAAGATTACCTTCACGGTGGATCTGAACAAGTTGTTGGTACCCACCCCGCCTCGGGATTCGGCAGGGCTGGCCAATTACTATGATATTGGCGTGGTGGAGGGCATTTTCAAATCGTTTGGTGATGCGCCGGGCGGACTCAAAGAGGAACTGGAGGAAATTACCTACAGCATTGGGCTGGAATATTGGTATAACGACCTGTTTGCCGTGCGGGGAGGATATTTTCACGAGAGCAAATACAAGGGCGACCGGCAATATTTTACCGCTGGCCTGGGCCTGAAATACAACGCTTTTGGGTTAAACTTTTCCTATCTGGTGCCTTCCGGATCGGGTATTCAGCGGAATCCGCTTTCCAATACGCTCCGATTTTCTCTGTTGTTTGATTTTGGTAAAAAGCAGTAGATGCCTCATCTTCGGATTGGCCAGGGAATAGATTTTCACCGGCTTTCAGCCGATATTCGGGCAGGCCTGCGGCTGGGAGGGATCACTGTTCCGGCCGAAAAAGGCGCCGTGGGACACAGCGATGCCGATGTGTTGCTCCATGCCATTTGTGATGCCCTGTTGGGTGCAGCTGCCCTGGGCGATATCGGTACCCATTTTCCCGACACCGATCCCGCATGGAAGGGTATAGACAGCCGCATCTTGCTGGAGCAAACCGTAAACCTTGTGCATCAATCTGGCTACGAGGTGTGCAACCTGGATTGTACGGTTTGTTTACAGGCGCCTAAAATCAAGCCTTATATCCCCGCCATGTGCCAGGAAATAGCCCGCATCTTAGGGGTGCATCCTAATCAGGTTTCCATCAAAGCTACTACCACGGAACATTTGGGATTCATTGGCAGGGAAGAAGGTGTGGCGGCCATGGCCATCGTGCTTTTGACAGCTGCTCCGGCGGCTCCACAGGCATAATCATCCCTGGCTGTTTCGGCTGCGTGTTACAAAACATTACATTTGTGCCATCATGCATACCCTGAAGGTGCGCCTCGTGAATGCTTCCCCATTCCCCGCCCCGCAATATGCCACCATTGGCGCTGCCGGGCTCGATTTGCGGGCTTATATCCCCCGGCCTTTGCCTGTATCTCCCGGAGAACGGGTGCGCATTCCTACGGGCTTATTTATGGAATTGCCCGAAGGATATGAAGCCCAGATCAGGCCCAGGAGCGGGTTAGCCTGGAAACAGGGGTTAACCGTATTGAATGCACCGGGCACCATCGATTCTGATTATCGCGGGGAAATCCAGGTGATGCTGATTAACCTTTCCCAAGAAGTCCAATGGATTCAACCCGGCGACAGGATTGCCCAGATGATCATAGCTCCTTATACCCGCGTGGAATGGGTGGAAGTGCAACAATTATCTGCTACAGACCGGGGTGAAAATGGTTTTGGCCATACCGGAAAAACTTGATCTGGCCATGAATAAGCTGTTGCGATATGGATGCTGGAGCGGAATGCTGATCTTGTTCATGGTGGGCTGCTATTCTGCCAGCAGGATATCCCGATTGTATTATCCGCGTTTTACCCATCTTCGGCATTTTACCGATCCGTTTGCCCAACAACAGTATACCGACAGTTTATTTTTTGCAGCCGAAATCCATAAACAAGCAGGTGATTTCACCACGGCTTTGTTCAATTTATTCTTGTTTCTGGCCTATAACCCTCATGATGCAGCTGCTCATTTTGAGATTTCCCGCCTTTTTGTGGAGCTGCAGCAACCGCATCGGGCTCTTTTTTATGCTGAAAAAGCAGCCAGCCTCGATACCAGCAATCTCTGGTATCAAATCAGCTACGCCGATGTGTTGGTGATGAACAAACGATACGATTCGGCAGCGGCGGTATTTGCGGAGCTTTATCGGCGATGGCCGCATCAGACAGCATATCTGTATAACGAAGCCGTTTTACTCACGCAGTCGCGTTTTCATCGGGAAGATAGTGCATTGAAAATTTTTGATGAGCTGGAAAAACGCAATGGTGTGCAGGAAGAATATGTGTATCAAAAACAACGGATTTATCTCCAACAAAAAAAGGTAGATGCAGCTGTGGCAGAAGTGCGCAAACTGATAGCCCAATTTCCGGATGAGCCAAGGTATTACCGATTGCTGGCCCAAATATTCGATCAGCAACAGATGCACGACTCGGCCATTGCAGTTTGGCAGGCACTTCTCCGCCGATATCCTGATTATCCTCAGGGATTGATTGCCATGGCCTTGCAACTTCGCCGCCAGGGCGATACGGCTGCTTTTTACACTTATATGGCCAAAGCCTTTGCCAATCCCAACCTGGATGTGGAAGATAAAATCGAATTCTTGTATCCTTTTCTCCAGTATGTAGAGATCGACTCCATGCGAATGGAAGAGGCTCTTCGTTTGAGCCGGATGGTGATAACGGCTCATCCGCAAGATAGCCGGCCTTATGCCCTGTACGGTGATATCTGGGTGCATGCCAGCCGCTGGAGCAGGGCATCTGGTTGGGAAGACAGTGCTGCTTGGGCCTATCGGCAGGCCATTGCACTGGATAGTTCCGAAATCAGCTGGTGGCAACGCCTACTGCGTCTGTTTGCCATGGAACAACAGGCCGATAGCCTGATGCAGCTGGGTCATGAAGTGATGGCCCGTTTCCCTTCCAGCCCGGATGGTTATTATTACTCCGCCATGGCTCATGTATGGCAACATGCAGCAACCCCCGCTGCAACAACCCTGCAACAGGCTCTTCCACTGGCAGCCAAGGATCCGGAAATGCAAGTACAGATCCTTTCCTTGCTGGGTGCTGTGTACAACGATCTGCGGCAATACAGCCGATCCGACAGCTGTTTTGAAGCCGCACTTGCTCTTTCGCCGGATAATGATCTGCTATTGAATAATTACAGCTATTATCTTGCCGAACGAGGCGAGCAATTGCAGAAAGCCTTGCAGATGATTCAAAAAGCCGTGCGCCTCCAACCTGACAATTACAGTTATGAAGATACCTATGCCTGGGTTTTATATAAACTCAAGGCCTATCGGGAAGCACTCGAGTGGATGCAACGAGCGCTTGCCCATCCCGAAGCCCAGCAAAGCCCAGGCTACTGGATTCATTACGGCGATATCCTTTTCTCCTTACACCGCGTTGAAGATGCTGTATCGTCGTGGAAAATGGCTGTAGAAAAGGGAGATACCTCTCTGCTTTTGCAACAAAAAATAAAATATCATACGCTAAACCCAGACTCGCATTGATATGAATTTATTCCGGCAATTTATGATCATGGGTGTTTCTGCACTCTGCATGGGGATCAGCTCATCTTGCAGTGTGGTGCATCGGCTGTTTTCATCGGGCAAGGCAGCTACCGCCTCTTCTGTAATACCTTCTGCTCCTTTGCCTAATACCCATTCATCTGCGGGGCCAACTTCAGCAGGCCAGATGGATGTGATGCAAGCTTATCAGATTTTGCAACAACATCTGCTGCGGTTTCATACTTATGCGGCACGACTGAAAGTGAATTTCATGCGGGGTGATGAACAACAAAATGTGGTCGTGAATCTGCGCATCCAGTCGGATAGCCTGATATGGATGAATGCTACGGCTCTGTTGGGCATTGAAGTGGCACGCGCCCTGATCACTCCGGATAGCATCATCGTCATCAACCGGCTGAAACGGACTTATTACCAGAAAAGCTTTCCAGATATTGCTCAATGGCTGGGCGTGCCCGTGGATTTTCACATGTTGCAAAACCTGCTCGTGGGTAATCCCCCATTTTTAAGTCCAAACATTATAGATGCCCATATAGATTCCACCTCGCTGCAACTCACTATGCAGGCCGATAGCCTGATCAATCAGATATCGGTTACATTACCTGCCTATCACTGGCAGCAATGTAAACTGATGATTCCTCTCAAAGCCTTATTGGCTGAAGACAGCAGCCAACTGCAATCCGTCATTGAATATGTGTATGCCGATAGTACGCAAGCCCTTCCGAATGGTTGGCAGCTCATGGCGGGTGATGCACAGCATACTACCGTGCAGGTGGATATTCAAAATGCCGTATTGAATCAAACATTAAGTTTCCCTTTTGCCATTCCAGCGCACTATACGCCCCAACAATAGCAGGAGAAGCTGTTAAAAATCTTTTGTGATTTTCCAGAATCCTGCTGCTTTGCAAGGCATTTGGTTAAATTTGCTCGTGTGAGACCGTGGATGTATAAGCTTCAGCATCGCATGTATTTGCCTTTGCGCATCTGCTTTTTGATGGCCATCATGCTGGGATGGCAAAGGATATTGTATGCCCAGAAAAATACGGGCTTACCCACCAGAGCCGAGCTGGAAAAGGAAAAGGCGCAGTTGCAGCGTCAGCTGGAAGAAGCCAATGCGCATCTGCAGGAAATCCGCAAGAATAAAAACCTTACCGTGCGTCAGGTGCAGCTCTTGCAAAACAAAATCAGCCTGCGCGACAAGTTAATTGAAAACCTGAACGACGAAATCAGCCTCATCGATCGTGATATCCGCCGGGCTTATGCCGATATTCAGGATCTGGAACAAGATCTGGATACATTAAAAGCCGAATACGCCCGCCAGGTAGTTTATACTTACAAGAACAGAAGCATGTACGATTACCTCAATTTCATTCTCTCGGCCAGTAGTTTTAACGAAGCTTTGCACCGATATGCCTATTTAAAACGTTTGCGCGATTATCGCCGGCACCAGGCTCAATCTATCATGCAGACAGAAGCCCTGCTGAAAGAAAAAATCAGCTTACTTTCCGCAAGCAAACAAGACCGCACACAGACCTTAACGGCCCAGCAAAAACAAATGCAGCAGCTGGAACAAGAGCGCAAAGAAAAAAATCAATTGTTGCTTACGCTGAAGGGGAAAGAAAAGCAAATCATGGCCGATATCGAAGCCAAACGCAAAGCCCAGCAAAAGCTGGATGCCACACTGGCTATTTTAATCCGTCGCGAAATTGAAGAAGCGCGCCGCAAAGCAGCCGAGGAAGCTGCCCGGGCAAAATCGACCTCGGCATCGGCTACAGCCTCGGCAAAATCGGCCCCCGCCGCTTCCAGCTCTGCCGCCTTATTAACCGAAACACCGGAAGAAAAACTTATTTCCAGCAATTTTGAAGGCAATATGGGAAGGCTTCCCTGGCCCGTGGAGAAAGGATATATCTCCGATCCCTATGGCCGGCATCAGCATCCGGTACTTTCCTATGTGGAGGTGGAAAACAACGGCGTGAACATAGATACCGAAAAAGGAGCCATTGCCCGTGCCGTATTTGAAGGGGATGTGGTGACGGCTACCTTTGATCAATATAACCGATGGACGGTGATCCTTCGCCATGGACAATATTTCACCGTGTATTCCAATTTACTGAAGCCCTTGGTCAAAACCGGCGAACATGTACAAACCAAACAACCCGTGGGCATTGTATATACCAACGATGAATCGGGTGAAACCTATCTGCATTTTCTGATTTACAAAGGCACAGAGTCCATGAATCCTGCGCTGTGGCTCAGCAGCAACCATTAACAGGCTTATGCCGGCAACGACAATGCTGGCTGTTGTTGAATCATCTGCACATACAACTGTTCATACTGAGGAATGATTTTTTCCAGATGGAAATTAGCGGCTCTTTTCAGCGCTTGTTTGCGAAAGCGTTGCAACATGGCTTCATCGCTCAGCAGCTGAATGGCATGGGCGGCCATATGGGCAATGTCGCCAACCGGACTCAAAAAGCCCGTCTCAGCATTGATATTCACTTCGGGCAGGCCACCGGCATTCGACGAGATCACCGGCACCTCGCAGGCCATGGCTTCCAACGCTGCCAGACCAAAACTTTCGTATTCCGAAGGCAGCAAAAACAAATCACTGATCGATAGGATATCCTCCAGCTGGTCTTGTTTTCCCACAAAACGAATATCATCACACAGGTTTAGCTCCCTGCACAACCGCTCTACCATAGGCCGTTCCGGCCCGTCCCCCACCAGCAAAAGCTTGCTGGGAATGCTTTCGTGAATTTTCTGAAAAATATACACTACGTCCTGCACCCGTTTGATGGGGCGAAAATTGGACACATGCACCAGAATTTTTTCCCCATTCGGCGCAATAGCCTGCCTGAATTGCGGAAGAGACCGGCGTCGAAAACGATGGATATCCACAAAATTGTAAATCACCTGAATATCCTTGCGAATGTCAAAAGAGCGATAGGTTTCATCACGCAGGTTGCGGGAAACAGCCGTAATCGCGTCAGACTGGTTAATGGAAAACGATACCACCGGTGCATAAGTTTTATCCCGTCCCACCAAGGTAATGTCTGTGCCATGCAACGTGGTGATTACGGGTAAATATTTTCCCTGGCGCTTCAGGATTTCCTTAGCCATAAAGGCAGTGGAAGCATGTGGAATAGCATAATGAACATGCAGCAAATCCAGATGGCTGTTTAATGCCACATCTACCAACGTGCTGGAAAGTGCAGATTCATAGGGTGGATAGTCAAACAAAGGATAGGTGGGCACAATCACTTCATGATAATAAATATTGGCATGAAAATGATCCAGACGCACGGGTTGCTGATAAGTAATAAAATGTACCAGATGCCCTTTGTCGGCCAGGGCCTTGCCTAATTCGGTGGCAATCACGCCGCTGCCTCCATAGGTTGGATAACAAACGATACCGATGCGCATAGGGAAATTTTTGCTCACTCGAAGGTAACGACATTTTTGGTGAACCCTTTGTCTCGTGTGGGATTTCGTCGTATTTTTCCCCTATGGCCCGATTTAGTTTTGTTACCATTTTCATTTTATTGCTGCTGGTGGCCACCCTTGTTTATTTTCGATATGTGACGCCTTACCAGATCAGCATCCAGCATGGTGTATTGCAATCAATCGTGCAGCGAGGTTATGTTTTCAAAACCTATGAAGGCCAGTTAGCATTGCCGGGCAGAAAAGATAGTGTTCCGCTAATCCTGCATTTTTCCGTGGTACGCCCTTCGTTAGCCGATTCCTTAATATCGGTGATCGGAAACGAGGTCACGCTTAAATTGCTCACCTACAAAGGC
>JADGHY010000090.1 GCA_019683625.1 Thermoflavifilum sp.
GTGCATTGGTATGGCCGGGATTGATAGGCGGTATTGGCGGAGCAGTGTTAATTACCCATTTGCAACATTCGGCCTTGCACATGATCAGACCCTTTATTGCGCTGTATACCTTTTTCCTGGGAGTGAATATTTTATTAAAAGGCATTCGTTTACGCCGCAAGCAACAGCGAAAAATGAAGCGGGTAGGACTGCTGGGCATGATCGGCGGGTTTCTGGATGCAGTTGCCGGAGGAGGCTGGGGTACATTAGTAACCTCCACGCTCATAGCCAGTGGCCGCAACCCGAAATATGTGGTGGGTAGCGTAAACTTAGCGCGTTTTTATGTGGCTCTTGCAGGATCGGCTACTTTTCTATTGCTGCTGGGGCTTTCCCAATGGCAGGTGCTGGTAGGACTTTTGATCGGAGGGGCTATTGCTTCTCCACTGGCAGCCCGCACCACCCGCAGCTTGCCTACCCGCCAGCTGCTGGTGATCTTAGGCACGTTGGTGATGATGCTTAGTTTATGGATTGTATATAAAACTTGGTGGACAGCTTAAACCGATAACAGATGAGCAGATGGTCTGTTGAACAATTGCAGCAATTGCAAGCATCGTTTCCCGATCCACACGATGCAGAAGCTATTTTGAAAACGTTGCCTGCGCTTTTCCCGGCACAAACACTTTGCTTTTCCAGCAGCTTGGGCTGGGAAGATCAGGTGATCACAGATATCATCTGGAAGCATGATTTGCCTATTGAAATCTTTACCCTGGATACCGGCAGATTGTTTCCGGAAACCTATTCCCTGATGGAACGCTTGTATGAGCATTATGGAAAACGCCTCCGGGTGTATTTCCCAGATGCGGCAAGGGTGGAGCAACTGGTGAATGAACGGGGGCCGAATTGCTTTTATGTTTCTGTGGAAAACCGCAAGTTATGCTGCCAGATCCGCAAGGTGGAACCTCTTGCCCGTGCACTGGAGGGCATGCAGTGCTGGATCACGGGCATCCGGGCCGAACAATCGCCGGAACGCAGCCACCTGCCTCAGGTGGAATGGGACGAGGTGCATCAGGTCGTAAAAGTGCATCCGCTGCTGCACTGGACGCTCGAAGAAGTAAAGGCTTATATCCGCCAACATCACGTCCCTTACAATCCCTTGCACGATAAGGGATTTGTGAGTATTGGCTGCGCACCTTGTACCCGTGCCATTCGCCCGGGTGAAGATTATCGCGCCGGACGCTGGTGGTGGGAAGATCAAACCAAAAAAGAATGCGGATTGCATTTTTCTCCTGTTGAGCATGGCATGGAAAAACCATAAAAACTTTGTACGATGAGCAGACACCCATACGATTTTGATTACTTGGATTATCTGGAATCTGAGGCTATCCATATTTTGCGGGAAGTAGCCGGACAGTTTGAACGGCCTGCGTTGTTGTTTTCCGGTGGAAAAGATTCCATCACGCTGGTGCATCTGGCTTTAAAAGCTTTTCGTCCCGGTAAATTCCCCTTTCCGCTGGTGCACATTGATACGGGTCACAATTTCCCCGAAGTATTGCAATTCCGCGATGCCTTGATTGACCGCATTGGAGAAAGGCTTATCGTGAGAAAGGTGGAAGATACCATCAAGCAAAAGAATCTGGAACCGCCAAAGGGTAAGCTGGCGAGTCGGAATTTTTTACAGGCTTATACTTTGCTCGATACCATTGAAGAGTTTGAATTTGATGCCTGTATCGGCGGGGCCCGCCGCGACGAAGAAAAAGCGAGGGCTAAAGAACGCATCTTTTCGGTGCGCAATGAATTTGGTGAATGGGACCCTCGCCTGCAACGCCCAGAACTTTGGAACATTTACAACGGCAAAATCCACAAAGGCGAAAACGTGCGCGTATTTCCCATCAGCAACTGGACAGAGCTGGATGTATGGCATTATATCCTGCGGGAAAATATTGCCTTACCTGCCATTTATTATGCCCATACCCGGAAATGCCTGGTGTATGAAGGACAGCTGGTGGCCGTTTCCCCTCATATTCAGATTGAACCCGATGATGTAATTGTGGAAAAAACCGTGCGCTTCCGCACCGTGGGCGACATGAATTGTACGGCTGCCATCGAATCTCAGGCAAGAACCACCGAGGAAATCATCCAGGAAATCCTGCAATCCAAAATCAGCGAGCGCGGCGCCACCAGGATTGACGATAAATTTTCAGAAGCCGCCATGGAAGACCGCAAAAAAGCAGGTTATTTTTAGTCACTCTACTTTAAAACAACCCCTTATGGATTTATTGCGATTCACCACATCAGGTAGTGTGGACGACGGCAAAAGCACCTTGATTGGCCGTTTGCTTTACGATAGCGAATCCATTTTCATTGATCAGCTGCAAGCTTTACAACGAGCTTCCAAACATCGGGGCAGCGAACAACTTGACCTGGCCTTGATTACAGACGGATTGCGTGCCGAACGCGAGCAGGGCATTACCATTGATGTGGCCTACAAATATTTCTCAACTGCCAAACGCAAATTCATCATTGCCGATACTCCCGGCCATATCCAATATACCCGCAACATGGTCACCGGTGCTTCCACGGCAAATCTGGCGATTATTTTGGTAGATGCCCGCCAAGGCGTGGTCGAGCAAACCCTTCGCCATACCATTATTGCCACCATGTTGCAAATTCCCCATTTGGTGCTGTGCATCAACAAAATGGATCTGGTGCAGTATTCCGAAGATCGTTTTTACGAAATTGTGCACGCCTATCAGGAAGCAATTAAAAAATTGCAGGTCAAGGATGTATATTACATTCCAATCAGTGCCCTGCATGGCGATAATGTGGTATATAAATCAGACCGCATGCCCTGGTACACGGGTAAGCCATTGCTCACCTACCTGGAAGAAGTGCCCATTGCGCTGGATATCAATCAGGATATCGCCCGTTTTCCGGTACAATACGTGATCAGGCCGCAAGAGGATGCCTATCATGATTATCGGGGATATGCCGGAAAAATCATCAGTGGTGCCTTTCACGAAGGCCAGGCTGTAAGCGTTTGGCCTTCGGGATGGCAAAGCACTATCGATCGGATAGAATATGCTCAACAGGCTATTGCAAGCGCTCGGGCTCCTCAATCGGTTGTGATCCTGCTGAAAGACGACTTAGACATTAGCCGTGGGGATATGATCACACCTGCCGACCAACCTCCTACCCTGACGCAAGATGTAGTAGCCACCATCTGCTGGATGGATAGCACACCCTTGAAAACAGGCGACAAGTTGCTGTTGCAACACGGCCCGGCCGTAGTGCGTTGCGTAGTAAAACATATAGCCTATAAAATCAACATCAACTCTCTTTCCCAGGAAGATGCCGGAGGCAGCCTGCAACTCAACGATGTTGCCCGTGTGCACATTCGTAC
Organism: Thermoflavifilum sp.; assembly: GCA_019683625.1. Classification (GTDB taxonomy): domain Bacteria; phylum Bacteroidota; class Bacteroidia; order Chitinophagales; family Chitinophagaceae; genus Thermoflavifilum. The sequence continues at coordinate 3,380 of JADGHY010000090.1, forward strand.
GGCAAAGCCGATAGCCATAGATCCCTATGCCGTAAATCGTGCCAATGGCTCAGCTATCCTCATCAATGAAACCAGCTTCAATACCGTAGGCGCCTGCCTCATAGAAGAAGCCTAATCCCACCCTGGCTATTTCCGAGCACTGCAGATGTGGCTTCCTTTACCACATCTGCAGCATTTTTGCAGATACCCATTGTTTCATCCGGTGCACTCTTCCAGAGTGCATGATCTATTTTTGTTTGTATCCATTCATCAAAAAATACCCAATAAACAATCAGGAATATCTAAATTAGTCGGCCTGAAAGCCAAACTAATCTTGTTCCTGCATTTTTGTTAAACTTAAAATATACACACCATGAAAAAACATCTAAACCTGCTCATCATTGTATTATGTATGCAGCTTGGCATGTGGGGCTTATCTTTTCAGGCGCAGGCGCAGGAGCGGCGTGGCCCACAGCCGGCCAATACGGAAAATGCTTCTCCAAAAGAAAAACTGCCTCCTGCCCAGCCCGATGTGGCCACTACAGGCAGTGTGACCGTGGAAGGCCAACGTATCGACTATCAGGCTATTGCAGGCACTATTCCGCTCTTGGATGAAAATGAACAAGACACTACGGCACGCATGTTTTATGTAGCTTATTTCAAACAAGGAGTGACCGATCTATCTACCCGACCCATCACTTTTTTGTATAATGGCGGACCAGGATCGGCCACGATATGGTTGCACATGGGTGCCTTTGGCCCACGTCGGGTGGTTATCGACAGCACCGTGCACATGCATGGCGCACCGTATGAACTGGTGAATAACGACTATAGCCTGCTGGATGCCAGCGATCTGGTGTTTGTGGATGCACCAGGCACGGGTTTTAGTCGGGTGATGCAGGGCAAAGAAAAAGACTATTATGGCGTGGATCAAGACGGTCGCGCATTCAGCCAGTTTATCATGCGTTTTATCACCAAATATGGCCGATGGAATAGTCCCAAATTTTTATTTGGCGAAAGCTATGGAACCACCCGTTCTGCTGTGCTTTCCAGCATGTTGCAAAGCATGTATGACATCGACCTTAATGGGGTGATATTGCTTTCGCAGATCCTGAGCTTCGATAATTCTATCGATGGCCCATCGCGTAATCCGGGCAACGACATGCCTTATATCCTGGGCCTGCCCACTTTCGCAGCCACAGCTTGGTATCACCATCAGCTTCCACAAAATCATCCCGATCTGGAGGCATTCCTTCAGGAAGTGGAAAATTTTGCCACTGGCCCTTATGCCCAGGCACTGATGAAAGGCAGCACACTCGATTCCAATACATTTAATGCCATTGCAGAAAAACTTCATGATTATACCGGCCTGGATGTGGATTATATCAAAAAAGCAAATCTGCGTGTGGATGGGGGTGAATTTGAACAGCAACTGCTCAACAAGGAAGGACTCACCACCGGCCGCCTGGATACACGCTTTTCGGGCCCTTCGCTGGATATCCTCAGCCAGAGAGCCTTTTATGATCCGCAATCTGAAGCCATCAGCGGCGCTTATGTGGCTTTGTTTAATGACTATGTCCGCAAAGTGCTGAAATATGGCCAAAATATGGATTATCATCCGGCTATCTATGGCCGCATGCAATGGGATTGGACCCACGGTGGTTCCAGAATGGGCGTAAACGTGATGACAGATTTGGCCACGGCCATGAAGAAAAATCCGCGTCTTCAAGTATTGCTGAATGCTGGTTATTATGATCTGGCTACGCCTTTCTATGAAGGCGTGTACGAATTGCAACATCTGCCTATCCCAAATGATTTGCAGAAAAACATCCATTATGCCTTCTACGAATCAGGACACATGGTGTATTTGCATGTACCTTCGTTGAAGCAATTACACGACAATACCAAAAAATTCATCGAATCCCTTTACACGCCGGCACATTAAGCATAGCTTAAGCCTGCACAAAAATGCCTCCTGGCTAGATGCTTGTCAGGAGGCATTTTTAGTTGCGTAATTTCCATGAAAATATGCAGACTATATGTTACCTGTTGTGCCCAACCCAACTTAATACATAGGATCTACATCCACAATGATGCGGACAGAGCGAAAATCAGGATGCTGCAACACCTGATTACACAAGAGCACAAGCTTATCTTTTTGTTCCTGCAATGCTTGAGCTGACCGGGGCAGGCGAATGAGCATTTCCTGCAAATATTCATTGCGAACACGGCTAACCAATGGAGTTGCCGGGCCAGTAATGTGCGCAGAAAGCTTGTCAGACAACTCACCTGCAAGCTGATAAGCGGCCTCTGTAACTTTTTCCTGTTGCCTATGTTTTAATGTAATTTTCACCAGCCTTGAAAAAGGAGGATATTGAAAATGATTCCTTGCCTCTATTTCCATTTGAAAAAACGCTACATAATCATGTGCCATCACATGAGCAAGCACGGGGTGATGCAGCTGATAGGCCTGAATCACCACAATTCCTTTCTCTCCTTTTCTTCCGGCTCTTCCGCTCACCTGCTCCATCAATTGAAAAGCACGCTCATTAACCCGAAAATCAGGATAATTCAATAAACTATCGGCCAGCAAAATACCCACCAAACCCACAGATTCAAAATCCAGGCCTTTTACCACCATTTGCGTACCCACCAGAATATCAATTCTCCGTTGCTCAAACTGAGTAATCAGCTGATGATAACTATCTTTCCGGCGCATGGTATCCAGGTCCATCCGGGCAATGCATGCTTTAGGAAAAAGCACATGCAATTCATCTTCAATCCTTTCGGTGCCAAAACTCTTGTTGATGATCGCATGGCTGCCGCAAGCCTGGCATTGGGTTACCGGCGGATATTTTCTTCCGCAATAATGGCAAATCAATTGGTGAACAGCCTTATGATAGGTCAATGCCACATCGCACTGCTCGCAATGAGGCACCCAGCCACAAACCTGGCAGATCTGTGAAGGCGCATAACCTCTTCTGTTTTGAAATAAAATCACCTGTTTTTGCTGTTGTATCGTGCGGCGGATATAATCTTCGAGAAGAGGTGTGATGTGCCGCTCCCCACGATGCTGTCGTGGAATCGTCCGCATATCGGCAAGTATCATGTCGGGCAAAGCAATCTGTCCGTAGCGCTCTTTCAGCATCACATATCCATATTTTCCCTGCATAGCCTGATGATAACTTTCCACAGCAGGCGTGGCCGACCCGAGCACCACACGGGCATTCAGCAAATGTGCATAATAAATAGCGGCATCGCGTGCATGATAACGAGGAGCAGGATCTTGTTGTTTAAACGAAGCATCGTGTTCTTCATCCACAATGATGAGGGATAATTTGCAAAAAGGCAACCACAAAGCCGATCTCGATCCTACAATCACCTGCAGATTTCCCTCCCTGACTTTATTCCACATCTCCACCCGCTCATTAGGGCTTAAGCGGGAATGATAAACACCCACCTGATGACCAAGGTATTGCTGAAGCCTCCGGATCATCTGCGCTGTAAGAGCAATCTCTGGCAGCAAATACAAAACCTGTTCTCCTCTTGCCAGCACGTCCTGGATAAGCGACACATACACAACAGTTTTACCACTCGACGTAACACCATGCAGCAACACCACATGTTTTTCGTTCATCCATTCTTTTATCTGCTGCACACAGGTTTGCTGTGTCTTGGTTAAATGCAGTTGTCGTATAGGACCTTCATAGCGGAAGGCCATCCTATCTACCGTTTGTTTGATTTCCTGAAAAATTCCTTTATCTACTAAGGCTTTTAGCTGGGCATGGCTGGCTTCTGTCTGTTCCAGTAAATCTTTCTTTTTCACCCATCCTTGCTTTTGCCTGAGTTCATAAAATTTCATCAGCAATTGCAGTTGCTTAGGAGCTTTTTCAAGCTGATCAAACAACCGATGCAACGCATGCTCATCAGCATAAGCCGGGGCAAGTAAAATGTATGTTTCGAGTTTAGGGCGATAGGATTCGCGAATAGATTCATAGGCCACACAAATGTGCTGATCGATCAGAGATTTCACGATGGCCTGGGCAGAAGTTGCGGTGCTCTCCCCCAGCAATTGTTGTACCTCGGCAAGCGTGAGTTCCTGTTTCACCGCAAGCGCTTCCACCACCAGATAGGCTTCATCAGATAACTGGGAGGCTATTGTAGCCAAATGAGTTTCATCCGCATAAGCCGGATCCAGCTGAATAATGGTTTCGCTGCTGAGCTTCAAATGAGCCGGCATAGCCATGTTCATCACTTCCCCTTCTGTACAAGCATAATAATGTGCCACCCATTCCCAGAATTGCAGCTGATGTGGCCACACCACAGGATATTCATCCAGTTTGGCCAGGATAGGCTTCACCACATAAGCCGTCGGTGGTTGATGATGAATGCGCTTAATGATGGCTGCATATTTGCGACGCTTTCCAAATTGCACAACTACCCGCATACCCGGCTCCACTTCCATCCCATCGGGAATAAGATAAGTATATAACTTAGGCAAGGCAAGTGGCAAAATCACATCAGCAAACATATTTTAAAGTTAAAGCAAATCTCCAGC
>JADGHY010000091.1 GCA_019683625.1 Thermoflavifilum sp.
AACCTATATTGCCGAACTGGAAAAGGTGAGTAAAATATACCCGAGTGGCAGGACAACCATCACTGCGCTCGATGAAACAAGCCTCAAGATCAAGCGCAATGGTTTCACGATGATAGTAGGCCCCTCCGGATCCGGAAAAACTACACTGCTTTCGTTGTTGGGATGTGTCATCTATCCTTCCGGCGGAAGGCTGCTGATCAACGGCAAAGATGTGACCCGAATGAACAGCAAACAGCTTGCCGACATGCGTTTGCGCAATATTGGTTTTATTTTTCAAAACTTTAACCTGATTACTCCTCTCACTGCGTGGCAAAACGTTTTGCTGCCGTTGCATCTGATGGGTATAAAAGGAAAAACGGCCTCAGCAAGAGCCGAAGAGGCATTGGGATTGGTGAATATGCTGCACCGAAAAAACAGTTTACCTAAGCTGTTAAGTGGAGGTGAACAACAACGCGTGGCTATAGCCCGCGCCTTGGTTACAAATCCTGCTATGCTGCTCTGCGATGAACCTACATCAAGTCTGGACAGCGAAAGTGCTCATGTGATCATGGAAGAGCTGAAACAACAATCTCGTTCCGGCAAGGCCGTGGTATTGGTTACACATGACATACGCCTGCTACCGTATGCCGACGATATCATTTACATCAAAGACGGAAAAATTCAATTGGAAAAACAATGAACACAAGACCACATAACAAATGCATCTGGGTGATGATGCTTTGGATCCTTGCTTCCTGTTCTCAACCGAACAATTCAAATCCATCATCATCGCAAATCAATAGCCTGAACATCGAAACACCCGATCATATCGTTGCACCAGGCTATTTTGAGCCAGAAGCCGGCATCATCAATATTGCTGCAGAAGTATCAGGTATTGTATCAAATATCTATGTAAAAGCAGGTGATAGTGTTAAGGCAAATAGCCCTTTAATTGAACTGGATCATACAGATGCACAGCTTCAGGTGTCACATGCGAAAGCCCAACTGAGCGTTCAGCAACAACAGTTGCAACAAGCCTTGCTGGCATGCCAACAGGATTCGGCAAACTTCCTGCAAGCCTCAAAAAACTTTTCCCGTACCCGCGATCTTTTTCTGCACCAGGCTGTTACGGCACAACAACTCGATGATGATAGCATGAAGATGGTTATGGCACAGATGCAACTTGCTCAACAACAAGCGAATATCCGATCCTTACAGGAACAAATACGGGCTTCCGAAATCGAACTCCGGCAAGCCATCCAGCATCTTGCTTCCTATCGCATCACCGCACCGAAAAATGGTCTCGTGATTGCTGTATCCACCAAAATCCATGAATATGTTGCACCCGGAAATCCGCTGCTGAGCTTTGCTCCGCAATCACCTATGATTTTCCAATGTGAGGTTGACCAGCTCTTTGCTGATGATGTACAAAACGGACAGCCTGCAAAAATTGTTTCCCTGAATGGAAGAGATACACTTGCCGGCGGGAAGATTGTGTTCGTCAGTCCTTATCTGCAACGCAAATCCATCTTAACGGGTGAACCGGGTGAAAAACAAGACAGAAGAGTCAGGGAGGTGAAGATCCTGATTGACAATACCTATCAACCAATTATTATTCACGAACTGGGAAATGCGATTCTTTTACGCATCCTTAAGCATTGATCTATGTTCAAATATTCCTGGCAGTTCATCAAATACGACAAGGCAAAAAGTATTGGGGTGTTGATTGGCATCGTCATCAGCACTTTTCTCATCGGGCAACAATCCGGCGTTTATCTTTTTCTCACCGGATTAATGAGTACTATTGTAGATCAGGCACATGCCGATATCTGGGTGGTTGATAGCAAGACCACCAATGCGAATGCGCTGGGTGCTATTGATATCCGTAACCTATATGAAGTGCAATCTATTCCCGGCGTGCAGGCAGCCTATCCTATGGTTATTGCCGTAGGCAATGCCGTTTTTGACAATGGAGCCACTGCAGGTGTACAGCTGATCGGCAGCGAAGCGCCTTCCTTCCGGGCAGGGCCTGATCCTGCCAAAATCGTATCCGGCAAGCTCCAGGATCTGATACAGGATGGTGCCATTAGTTGCGATGTGTTTGATGAAAAAACGTTAGGCAATATTCATCTTGGCAGTGCTTTTGAAATCAATGGGAAACGGGCTTTCGTGGCTGTGGAAACAAAAGGCATCCGCGGCTTTGGATTTACCTATCTCTACACCACTATTCAACAGGCCAGATATTTCGGCAATTTTCCGGATGATAAAATCAGTGCCGTGCTGGTGGATGTAAAACCCGGCGCAGATGTGCAACGCATTTGTGCAACCATCAACCAAAACCTTTATGGTGTGCGGGCATGGCCATCCAGCTCACTAAGCCGTGCTACTGTGGCTTTTATCCTGGGCACCAGCGGCATCGGCATCAGCACATTTACCCTCATCATCTTTGCTATTGTTTCCGGCTTTTTTATCATTGGACTCACGTTGTATTCGGCTACACTCGACCGTATCCGGGATTATGGCACATTGAAAGCCATAGGTGCACGCAACAGCGATATCATCCGGCTTATCTTATCACAAGGGATTCTGTTTGGCATATCGGGTTTCCTCATTGGCATGGCATTGCTTACCGGATTTAAGCAGGGGCTGGCTAAACAAGGCGTGTTGTTCCGCTTCAGCAGCTCGCTCATCCTTTTGTTTTTATGCGTTACCCTGCTCATTGCCATTGGAGGAACCTATTTTGCCATCAGGCGTATCGTGAAACTGGAACCCGGTTCTGTATTCAAATCTTAAGAGCCATGATGAACATGAAAAATTTGCTCGGAATAGCCATTTTGCTGACATGCTGCCAACAGATATATGCACAACGCCCCGTATGTTATGAACTTAGTTTTTCAACAGCCTTGCAGGCTGCAAAACAACATGAACTGCTGTATCAAAACAGCCTTTTACAGACACAGAAAAGTGAACTTTCCATCCGGATGCAACATGCAGCTGCGCTACCTAACATTAAAGCTACTGCCAGCCTGCAGAACAACCTCATCATCCCCAGTACGCCCGTACCCATAGGAAAATTCAACAACCAATATCCGGATAATGCCACCATACCCATCAAATTCGGTACACCCTGGAGCATCCAAACAGGCCTTCAGCTCACCCAACCCATCTGGAATCCGGCACATGCCACCCAAATGCAAATTGCCCGCCTGCAGTACAAACAATCCACACTCCAGTCCCGCAATCAGCTTGAACAGCTTATTGAAGACGTGATGCTTCAATATGGAAACCTAATCATCGCCCAGCAAAAAATTGCCATGTATCAGCATCTGCTGGAGGAAAAAATACAAAATGAAAAAATCATCCGACAAACCTATATGGATGGCAGAGCCTTGAAAACCGATCTGGATCAGGCAAGAATTGCCAGCTTAAATCAACAAATTGAACTGGAAAAAACAAAAGCAACATATAAACTCCAACTGTTAAAGCTGCAACAAATCACAGGAATTGATTCGTTGCTGATCGCCGATTCAATCAGATTGATCACACCCTTATCCGGTTTCATTTCTCTACCGGAAAATATTGCACTTGCTGGAACACCTTCCGATTCGCTGTTTAGGCATCGAACAGCTTATCAACAACAAATGCTGCTAACGGAAATAGATCAACAAGAATGGCAACTGGCAAGAAAAGATTTTCTCCCGCAGATTAACTTACAGGCTTTTCTGGGAACAAATTATTACGACCGCACCCTTGCCGTTTGGGGCTCCGATAAATGGTACGGCAATAGCTACGTTGGTCTGCAATTCAGCTGGGACATCTTTCAGGGAGGATATCGACAGCATGCGCTGCGGCAACGTCTCATTCAGCTTACCATAGACAGCAATTTGCTTAAGAAACAAACGCAGGATGCACAATACCAATGGCAACAATCTCTGGCTGATATACAATATGCCCGCCAGCAACAACAACTCCTGCAACAAAAAATTGCCTTGCAGCAAGATTATCTTGAACAGATGAGAAATACCTATGCAGCCGGCCGGGCCACTATTTTGGATTTATTTAAGGCACAGCAAGATCTTGAAGCAGCTCAGCAAGATTATCTTCAAAGCCTGTATGATTTGCTTCAGGCAGCATTAAGCTATCAGGAAGTGACGGGTATGCTGGCAGATTTACAGGATATGGATAACAGATAAGGCTATTTTACAAGCTAAATAATTTATTCCTGCATCATCTCCAATACTTTATCGATAATATCTTCGGCATTGGGTTTGGAAAAATAATCACCATCCGTGCCGTAGGCCGGACGATGAGGCTGTGCACTTAACGTACGGGGAGCCACATCCAGCCAGCGATAGCCACCCTGTTTTTCAATCACTTCCTGCATCATATAAGCCGTGGCTCCACCCGGCACATCCTCGTCGAGGAATAAAATGCGGTTGGTTTTCTTTAACGATTCCACGATGCGATGATGAATGTCAAAAGGGAGCAAGGTTTGCACATCAATTAACTCGCAGGAGATGCCAAAATCCTGCTGCAGGCGTTCTGCGGCTTCAGATGCAATCCGTAAAATAGAACCATAGGAAACAATGGTCACATCTGTGCCTTCCCGCATCACTTCGGGCACACCCATCGGCACGGTATATTCCCGAATATTCAAGGGCATGCGCTCTTTTAAACGATAACCATTCAGGCATTCGATGACCAGAGCGGGTTCTGAAGCACGCAACAAGGTATTATACATGCCGGCAGCCTTAGCCATGTTACGAGGTACACAGATATACATCCCTCTTAAAGCACCCAGCAACATTTGCATGGGTGAACCTGAATGCCAGATACCTTCAAGACGATGCCCGCGGGTGCGTACAATCAAGGGACAGATTTGCTTGCCGTTGGTGCGATAATGCAAAGTAGCTACATCATCGCTCAGGGTCTGCAAGGCAAACAGCAAATAATCCAGATACTGAATCTCGGCTATCGGGCGCAGGCCCCTCATGGCCATCCCAATGCCCTGGCCAATGATGGTAGCTTCCCGTATGCCTGTATCAAAAATACGATCGGCCCCATGTTTCTGCTGCAATCCCGCAAAAGCCTGATTCACATCCCCAATTTTACCCACATCCTCACCAAAAGCAAACACCGTAGGATGGTAAGAAAACAAATCATCAAAATACCGATTCAATACTTCGTATCCATTGATCAACGGCGCCTGTTCATCGTATATAGGCTTTATTTCTGGCACCGATAATGCGGAGATAGGGCCTTCGGCATATAAATGTGTGTTGTAGGCTTTTTTGTAAAATGCTCTTCGCTCTTCACAAAATTTCAACAGCTCTTCTTTTGCCGGATCCGGCAAATGATGATGCATTTGGGCAATGCGCGAAGCCGTTTTTAAGACATCTTTATGAAATGGAGCCTGTTCGGCGGCTAACTCCTGCAACAGTTGTCCGATGACCTGTTTGTGAGCCTGAGGATGCTGCATGAGCTTTTTACCCAACGCAATCACCTGCTTTACCTGATCGCGGATAGGCTGCATATATTTTTCCCATGCCCTTTGCCTGGCTTGCTGAACCGACTGGCGGGCTTGCTGTTCCAGTTCCTGCAGCTCTTCTTCCGTGGCCAGCTGATTATCTAAAATCCATTCCCGCATCTTGCGGTTGCAATCCCATTCTTTTTCCCATGCTAATCTTTCCTTGCTTTTATACCGCTCATGCGAGCCTGAGGTGGAATGCCCCAATGGCTGAGTAAGTTCTTCAACATGAAACAGGGCTGGGATATGATGCTCGCGTACACGCTGAATACCTGCTTCAAACACTTCGCACATTTCCGCATAGTCCCATCCTTTCACCCGATAAATATCCCAACCATTGGATTTTCCGGACTGCCGAAAACCTTCCATGACGGCTGAGATGGAATTCTTGGTAGTCTGCAACCTGCGGGGAACAGATATGCCATACCCATCGTCCCAAACAAATACGGCCATAGGCACTTGCAAGACACCGGCCGCATTGATGGTTTCCCAGAATAACCCTTCCGAAGTACTGGCATCACCAATGGTTACAAAGCACACTTCATCACCATGATGAGAAAGATGGGTGAGGGATTGCAGGGAAGACAGATGCCTGAACAGCTTAGAAGCAAAAGCCAGGCCTAATGAACGGGGCATCTGAGCCGCTGTGGGTGCCAGATCCGCAGCTGAATTATAGCGGTTAACCAGATCCAGCCATTGGCCATTTTCGTCAACAAACGGCGTGGCAAAATGGCTGTTCATCTGCCGGCCCGATGAAAACGGATCGTGCGTCGGATCAATATCTGCATAGAGTTGGGAAAAAAACTGCTCCACCGTTGCCATGCCCGTAGCAAAAGCCAGGGTTTGATCCCGATAATATCCGGAGCGAATATCACCCGGACGAAAAAAGCGGGCCAGAGCCACTTGCGGCACTTCCTTGCCATCTCCGAAAATGCCAAACTTAGCCCTGCCATTCAACACTTCTTTTCTGCCCAACACGCTGGCTTCGCGGCTTTCACAAGCAATCCGGTAGTCGCGCAACACCTGCTGGCGAAACTCTTCAAAGGAAAGCTGTTCCGGTGAATGGGTTTCAGCAGAAATAATCATGAGCGTGATATTTAGCTTTACAATGAAGGTGCGATGTTAACAAATTTAACCTTTTTCTGATGCTCTGTTCCAGATCCCTGCTCACAATTTCTTACGAAGGAAGAAAAAATTTTGTAGAAATTTGAATCATTTCTCGGCTCTTGTTTATATTTTGGTAGTAAATTTGAGTGGTTTTGAACAGAACAAAATTTTTTCATTTAAAACATTTTCCCATGAAAAAACTGATTTTAAGTATGTCCCTGTTGTTGGGCGCTTTGCTTCCGGGTTGGGCACAAACCACTGTATCTTCCTCAGATCCTTTTGCAGGCAAAGTAAAATTCAACCAAGAAACCATTGATTTTGGTACCACCAAGTTAAATCATCCGGTTTCTGTAACTTTTGTATTTAAAAATGTAGGCAATACGCCTTTGATTATCGAGAATGTACGTCCGTCCTGCGGTTGCACTACGCCAAGCTACACACAGGAACCTGTTTTACCCGGCAAAGAAGGAAAAATTGTGGCCACATACAATGCAGCCGTGCTGGGAGAAGCCAGCAAAACGGTGTCGGTGAAATTTAAAGGCATCGATCAAGAGCTCGACTTGCACTTCACGGGTAAGGTAGTGCAATGAGTGCTACCTGCTGAATATTGTCCGAAGCCGCTCTTGTAGCGGCTTTTATTTTGCCCCCAGCTTACCTGTTTCTGCATCTTTTGTTTTTGCAAGCTTTCTGTTTGCACCTGAAATATCTTAAGTTTGCTGCATGTTATCTGTCAGCCAACGCGCACTACACATGCCTGCTTCGCCTATTCGCAAACTGGTACCCTTTGCCGAACAGGCTGCCCGAAAGGGGATTCATATTCATTATCTGAACATTGGCCAACCCGATATCAAAACACCACCTGCTATTTTGCAGGCCATCCAACAAGCCCAGATTGATGTGCTGGCGTATAGCCATAGTGCCGGCAATTATTTCTATCGGGAGAAATTAACCCAATACTACCGACGATTGGGAATTGAGCTCTCTCCAGACGAGATTATTGTCACCACAGGCGGTTCTGAAGCTATTTTATTTGCTATGATGACTTGCCTGGATCCAGGAGACGAAGTGTTGATTCCTGAACCTTGTTACGCAAATTATCTGGGGTTTGCCGCTGAAGCCAATATTGTGGTAAAGCCCATTCTCTCCACCATCGAAACGGGATTTGCCCTGCCCGACCGAAGGGCTTTTGAACAAGCTATCAGTCTGCGCACCAAAGCCATCTTGATCTGCAATCCCAACAACCCAACCGGACACGTGTATAGCCTTGAGGAGCTGCAGGTGTTGGAAGATATTTGCCGCG